>QGSR01000029.1 GCA_003387805.1 Bacillota bacterium
CCGGATGCCGACCCGGATGCCGAGCCGGATGCCGGGCCCGCTGCCGACGCCGGACCCGAGACGCTGCCCGGCGCTGACGCCGAGGATGAAGACGACGCTGACGATGAAGCCGAGGGCGCCGCGGTAGTCGAAGACGTCGACGATGAAGTCGACGCCGCGGTTGCCGGCGTCGTCGACGCCGACGTCGCGCCGCCGGACCCGGAAGGCGCCGTGGAAACCGCCGCCGACTGCCCCGCAGAGCCGGCGCCCAGCGGCTGCTCGGTAACCGTGCGGATAGCGTACTGGCCGAACAACCAGCCGATGAAAATCGCGACGGCGGACACGGCCGCCAGCGTAGCGCCGAAAGACAGACGGTCCATCAGTTTGGACCTCGATTTGCCGCGGCCGGCGGATCTGCGGCGCCTCGTTGCCTGCTCAGCCATTTTCGGTCCCTCCTCCTGCGGACCTCCGCCGTATGCATGTCATGGCAGCCCCGCTGCGCTTTCGCTTCGGGCCCGGACCGCCACCGGCGCCGGGGTCCCGGGGGTGTATGGCATTCATTCCCTCTCGAACGAGCCTTCCCCTGCCAACAGCCCGCGCACTTCGCCCACCAAGTAGAGCGACCCGCAAACGCAAACGACGCCCTCGGGCCCGGCCAGCGCCTTGGCTTTCTCCACCGCCCGCTCCGCGGCGGGCTCCACGAAAACGGCTTCTATCCGATCGGCGGCCCGGCGGGCCAGCTCGTGCGGATCCATGGGCGGCGTGCGGCTGGACCGCGGCGCCGTCAACACCACCGCCCGCCCCAACGGCAGCAGCTGCTCCAGCATGCGGTCCACGGGTTTTTCCCGCAAGGCGGCGAAAACGAACACCGGCCGCCGGCTCGGGAAGACGGCGCGCAGCGCCTCGGCCAGCACGGCCGCGGCCTCCGCGTTGTGGGCGCCATCCAGGATGACCGCGGGCCGGCCCGGCAGCACCTCCATGCGCCCGGGCCAGCGAACGTTGCGCAGCCCCTCCCGCACGGCCGCTTCGGTGATTCCCGCCCACTTGCCCAGGGGCGCCGCCTGCTGCGCAGCAGGGCGCGGCACTGGATCGGGCCCTGGATGCGGCGCCGGATGTGCTCCCACGGGCTCCGGCGCACCGCCCGCCTCCCGCAGAACCAGACACGCGACGGCAGCCACCGCCCCGTTGCCGGCCTGGTGCGCGCCGAGAAGGGGCACCCGCAGGCCCTTCATCCATCTCTCGGCCGCCTTGGCGGCGTGTCCGGCCGCCTTGGCGGCGTTTCCGGCCGCCCCGGCCGCCTCGCCGTCCGTCACCGGGACTTTCACGTCAAACTCGGTGCCGTCCGGGCCGACGCCGCGCAGCCGCACGTCGAAATCGCGCCCGGCCATCAGCAGCGGCGCCCCACGGGCCGCGGCCGCCTCCGCGATAACCTGCGCCGCCTCCGGCGCCTGCGCCGCGCTGACGACGGGGACGCCCGGCCGGATGATGCCCGCCTTGTCCCGGGCGATCTGCGCCAGCGTCTTCCCCAGGCGATTGGTGTGGTCCAGCCCGATGGGCGTCATGACGCTGACGACGGGCCGCACCACGTTGGTGGAATCCAGGCTGCCGCCCAGGCCCACCTCCACCACCGCCACGTCCACCCGGCGGCGCGCGAAATAAGCCACGGCCGCGGCCGTGGCTGCTTCGAACTCGGTGGGCTGGCCCACGCCCGGCGCCGCCGCGGCCATGCGCAACAGCGGCTCCAGCTCGCCCATGAGCGCGTCCAGCTCTTCATCGGAAATGCAGCGGCCGTCCACCACGATGCGCTCGTTGTAGCGCACCAGATGCGGCGACGTAAACAGCCCCACCCGCAGGCCCGCGGCCCGCAGGACAGAAGCGATCATGGCCGAGGTGGAGCCTTTGCCGTTGGTGCCGGCCACGTGCACGGCTGGAAATGCCCGCTCGGGGTTGCCCAGCGCATTCAGCAAAAACTGAATGCGCTCCAGCCCCGGCCGTTCGCCGAACCGTTCCAGTTTCTCCAGCAGGGTCTTGCTCATGAATCCCGACCCGCCAACCTTGTCCAGGCTTGCCGTCCCGTCCGCACCGGTCCGAAGCGTTCGGCGCGGACCGGGTGCGGACCGTGGTCCGCACCCGGCCGTCTCCCTCGCGCTGGCTCCGCCTCCGGTGCCCGCTCCGACTCCGGCCGCCCGCTCATTCGCGCAGCTCCGCCAGCCGCTGCCGCAGCAGCTCGGCCCGCTCGGCCAGCTCCCGCTGCTTCTCCCGCTCCCGCTCCACGACGCTGGCGGGCGCCTTGCTGACGAAGTTTTCGTTGGCCAGGCGGGCGCTGACCCCGGCCAGCTGCTTCTCCGCCTCGGCCAGCTCTTTCTCCAGCCGGGCGATTTCCTGCTCGATGTCCACCAAGCCCGCCAGCGGCACGTACACCGGCACGCCCGCGGCGATGGCCGCGATGGCCTTCTCGGGCTTGGGGTCGTCCATGCTGCGAATCTCCAGATTCTCCACCCGCGCCAGCGTCTGAATGTGCGGCACCGCGGCCTCCAAAGCCGCCCGGCGCTCAGGCGTGGCCTGCACCACCACGTCGATGCGGCGGCCCGGCTCCACGTGCTGCTCGGCCCGGATGTTGCGGATGGCCCGCACGATTTCCGTCAGCATCTCCACTTCCCGCTCGGCCGCCTCGTCCCGCCGCCCCGCGGGCTTCGGCCACGGCGTCACCATGATGCTGGGCACCGGCGGCTCCGCCCCGATGGCCTTGTACATCCGCTGCCAGATGTCCTCCGTAATGAACGGCATGTACGGATGCAGCAGCCGCAGCGTGGCCTCCAGCACGTGCCACAGCACGTGCTGCGCGGTGCGGCGGCTTTCCTCGCCGTCGCGGCCGTACAGCCTGGGCTTGACCAGCTCGATGTACCAGTCGCACAGCTCGCTCCAGACGAAGTCGTACAGCTCCCGCGCGCCTTCGCCCAGATCAAACCGCTCCAGATGCCGGTTCACTTCGCCCGCCGTCCAGTCCAGGCGGCTCAGAATCCAGCGGTCGTGCACCGTCAGTTCCCGCTGCGCCAGCGGCTTTTCGCCCGGGTCGAAGTCGCCCAGGTTCATCAGGGCAAATCGCGACGCGTTCCAGATCTTGTTGGCGAAATTGCGGGCGGCCTCCACCCGCTCGGGCTGCCAGCGGGTGTCGTTGCCCGGCGCGATGCCGCTCACCAGCGTAAAGCGCAGCGCGTCGGCGCCGAACTCCTCGATGACGTCCAAAGGATCCACGCCGTTGCCCAAAGACTTGCTCATCTTGCGGCCCAGCGCGTCCCGCACCAAGCCGTGAATGAGCACGTGGCTGAAGGGCTCCTTCTCCATGAACGACAGCCCCATGAAAATCATGCGGGCCACCCAGAAGTAGATGATGTCGAAGCCGGTCACCAGCACCGAGGTCGGGTAGAACGTGCGCAGGTCCTCGGTGTCCTCCGGCCAGCCCAGCGTGGAGAAGGGCCACAGCGCCGAGCTGAACCACGTGTCCAAAACGTCCGGATCCTGCTCGATGTTTTCGCTGCCGCAGTTCTCGCAGTGCGTCGCGTCGTCCACCGAAGCGAACATTTCCCCGCAGCTGCGGCACGTCCACACCGGAATGCGATGGCCCCACCACAGCTGGCGGGAAATGCACCAGTCGCGGATGTTCTCCATCCAGTGCAGGTAGTTGCGGGCGAACCGCTCGGGCACGAACTTCACCCGGCCGTCTTTCACCACTTCGATGGCGGGCTCGGCCAAAGGCTTCATCTTCACGAACCACTGCTTGGACACCAAGGGCTCCACCACGGTGTCGCAGCGGTAGCACTGGCCCACCGCGTGCACGTGGTCCTCCACTTTCTCCAGCAGCCCCTGCGCCTCCAGATCCTTCACCACCGCCTGCCGCGCCTCGTAGCGGTCCAGCCCGGCGTACTTGCCCGCTTCTTTCGTCATCCGGGCGTCGTCGCCGATGACCTGCACCTGCTCCAGGTCGTGGCGCAGGCCGATCTCGAAGTCGTTGGGGTCGTGGGCCGGCGTCACCTTGACCATGCCCGTGCCGAACTCGGGGTCCACCCAGCTGTCGGCGATGATGGGAATCTCCCGCCCGATGAGCGGCAGCTTCACGTAGCGGCCGATGAGATGTTCATAGCGGGAATCGTCCGGGTTCACCGCCACCGCCGTGTCGCCCAGCATCGTCTCGGGCCGCGTCGTGGCCACCACGATGTACCCGTCGTCGCCCAGCAGCGGGTAGCGGATGTAGTACAGCTTGCCGTCCCGCTCCTCGTGCTCCACTTCAATGTCCGACAGCGTCGTCGCGCACGAAGGGCACCAGTTGACGATGTAGTTGCCCTGGTAAATGAGCCCCTTGTTGTACAGCTCCACGAACACTTGCCGCACGGCCCGGCTGAGGCCCTCGTCCATGGTGAAGCGCTCCCGCTCCCAGTCGCACGACGCCCCCAGCCGCCGCAGCTGGTCGGTGATGATGTGGCCGTACTTCTCCTTCCACGCCCAGACCCGCTGGACGAACTTCTCCCGTCCCAGCGAGTAGCGGCTGTAGCCTTCTTTGGCCAGCTCCTCCTCCACCACGTGCTGGGTGGCGATGCCGGCGTGGTCGGTGCCGGGCACCCACAACGTGAGGCGGCCCTGCATGCGGCGCCAGCGCACCAGCACGTCCTGGAGCGTGTTGTTGAGCGCGTGGCCCATGTGCAGCGAACCCGTCACGTTGGGCGGCGGAATGACGACGGTGAAAGGCTCGGCGTCCGCGGCTGCGCCGGCGCCGTCCGCGCCCGCCTCCGGGTGCGCGGCCCGGACCGACAGGGCCGTGTCCGGGCGGAACAGCCCGTGGGACTCCCAGTACCCGTACCAGGAGGCCTCCACCTGCTTCGGATCGTACTTCGTCGGCATGTCAAACGTTCGGCCCGCCTGCTGCTTCGCTTCCCCGTCGGTCTCTTCGGCAATCACAACCAACCCCCTTGCAAACCCGCCCCCGAAAAACCCGCTGCCGTGGGCGGCGGGACGAGGCAGCCCCGCCGCCGAGGTCCCCGCAAACCCTCCGCATAAAAAGAAACGGCCTTCCGTCCCCAACAGGGACGAAAGGCCGAGCCTTCCGCGGTACCACCCTGATTCCCGCACCGAATCCCTGCCGGCCGCCGTACGCGGTACGCCGGGCGCGGTCCGATGCGGACTCTCCAGCGGCTGTAACGGGCCGTACCCGGCTGCGCCTACTGATGCGGCGTCCGCTCCGGCATCCGGTGCCGCTCGCCGCTCCTGCGGCCAACGCCACGGTCGGACACGCGGTACACACCGTACACGCCCATGTTCAGCGCAGCGGCTCCGGGGCGACCTTCGGACGGTTCGGCCCGGCGGGTCTTTCAGCCCGGGGACCCGCCTCTCTGGAGGGCGAAGGAGCGTCCTACTCCTCCCCATCGCAGCCTGTGCAGCTTCAGTTTGTGCGCTCTCGGTACATGCGAGAGTGAGATTGAAATCGATTGTACACCGGTTTTCGCACCATTGTCAAGCACACGGGGCGAACCGCCGGCCAGCGCGGGCTCATGACACCGGCCCGTGGTGGACGGCCTCCGCCCGGGGAAGATATCCCATCTCCTCCAGCCGCCGCACGATGCGCGCCGCGCTCTCCACGGGCGACTCCAAAGACGTGTCCACCACCACGTCCGGCTGCTCAGGCTCCTCGTACGGGTCGGACACGCCGGTGAACGCCTGGATTTCCCCGGCCAAGGCCTTCTTGTACAGGCCTTTGACGTCCCGCCGGGCGCACACGGCCAGCGGGCACTTGACGTACACTTCCACGAAGTCGCCGATCTCCCGCCGGGCCCGTTCCCGGGCGTCCCGGTACGGCGAAATCGCCGCCACGATGACGACCACGCCGTGGCGGGCCAGCAGTTTGGCCACGTACGCGATGCGCTGCACGTTGATGTCGCGATCTTCCCGGCTGAAACCGAGCCCTTGGCTCAGATGCCGCCGCACTTCGTCGCCGTCCAGGATCTCGACCTCTCGGCCCCGCCAGCGCAGCTCCCGGGCCAGCAGCTCCGCCAGCGTCGACTTGCCCGCGCCGGACAAGCCGGTCAGCCACACCACGAACCCCCGGTCCATGCGCAAACCCGCCCCCCGTCGATTCTCGAAGCCGGCAAAACGAAAAACCGCGGCCGGGCCAGCCGCTCACAGTATATTGCCGGGGAATGTTCGAAGTGCCGTTGGATGGCCTGAAGGAAGGAATTTGCGCCGTCGGGCCGGTGACCGCCGAGCCGTCAAAGCCGCGCCCGGAAGAGAAGCAGGAGCGCCGCCAGTGCGCCCAGCCAGGCCGCGGCGAGCAGCGCGCGCCTGGCCGCGGCCGCCGCCGGGGACTCGGGCCGCGCCGGCGGCCCCACGGGAATCAGGCGCACGGTGATGCCGCCCACGGTGGCCACGGCTGCGGCGCCGTCGGCCGGCCAAGGCGCCCCCGCGTCCAGCAGCGTTTTCCGGCCGCGCGCCAGCGCCAGCGCGGCGAAGGCCAGCGCCGCCGCCAGCAGCCCGGCCCACTGGCCGGCCGTCAGCCCCAGAAAGCGCCGGCCGGCCGCCCACGTGCCCACCACCGCCGCGCCCAGGCCGTGCAGCAGCAGATACAACAGAAACACGCGCCCCGGCCGGACGGGCGGCCGCCGGGTCCCGAGGCGCCAGGTGACGAAAAAGAGCGCGTACGCCAGCGCCATCGCGTACGCGGGATACGGATGCTGAAGCTGCCCGTCCACCACCACGGCCCACGGCACGGTGGTGCCGCGGCCGCCGATGTGGGCGCCCACGAAGCCCACGGCCTGGCCCAGCGCCAGCCCGGGCGCGGCCGCGTCCAGCAGGCGCCCCACGGGCCAGCCTTGCCGGAGCGCATAAAACACGAAAACAGCCCCGCCCGCCGCCAGGCCGCCGTAAAAGGAGAAGCCGCCTTCCGCCAGGTTGGCCGCCGCGGCCAGAGCAGGCCGATAGTCCGCGAAGTTGGCCAGGACGTAGGCCAGCCGCGCCCCGACGATGCCGGCCGGCAAAGCCGGCGCCGCCGCCTCGAACAGCTGACTGCCCGACAGCCCGAAGCGCCGCGCCTGCACCGCCGCGGCCAGGAGGCCGGCCACGGCCCCGGCCGCGGCCGTCAGGCCGAACAAGTACACGGGCAGCGGGCCCAGCCGGCCCACCACCACCGGGCCGGCGCCGAGCAGCGCCGCGAAAGCTTCCAAGGCGGGCGGCGGCCACGCCCCCGTCACGCCGGACACGGCCCGCTCAACCCCTCCTTCACGGACGCGCCTCCCCGGCGCCGGGCACGGCCGCCCCGGCCGCGGGCGCCCCCGTTTTGGGCTGGGGATCCAGCTCCGCCAGCACCACGCCCGCCAGCACCAGCGCGCCGCCGATCCAGCCCGCCAGCGGCAGCGTCTCGCCCAAAAGCGCCCATGAGAACAGAGCGGCGAACACGGGCTCCAGCGACAGCACCAGGCCCACCCGCGCCGGCGCCGCGAACTTCTGCAAATACACCTGCAGCAGCACCGCGCCCGCGGTGGCCAGCGCCGCCAAATACATCAGCTGCCACCAGTGCCTGGGGCCTGCCAGGCCCCCGATGCCGCCGTCAAACACGAAAGCCGCCCCCGACGCCACCGCCGCCACCACACCCACCTGCACCCACGTCATAAGCACCGGGTCGTACTCGGGTGCCAGCCGGTCCACCAGCACGATGTGCAGCGCGAACAGCACCGCGCACAAAATGACCCACGCATCGCCCGTCTGCAGGTAAAACCGCTCGCTCCAGTCCACCGTCAGCAGCGCCAGTCCCAAAGTGGCCACGCCCACGCCCGCCCACGTCAAAAGCGGCGTCTTGCGGCGGGACAGCACCGCGGCCATGACCGCGACGAACACGACGTTGAGCGCGGTAATGAAGCCGGCTTTGGACGCGGTCGTAAACTGCAGCCCGTAGGTCTGCGTGAAATAGCCGCCCCAAAGCACCAGTCCCAGGACGATCCCGGCCCGCAGCAAGCCCGGACGCCACCGCCGCCGCCGCAAGAAGGCCACGGCGCCCAGCAGCGCGAACGCGACGGCAAAGCGGGCCGCGACCACCGAGTAGGGCGACACCGTTTCGACCAGGTCCTTGACCACCGGAAACGTGCCGCCCCAGATGACCGCGATGACCAGCAGCCCGGCCACCGTCCACCGGGCCGACGCGCCCGTGCCGGCGTCAGCGCCGGCGCCGCGGCCGCCGCCGGCCCCGCCGTCCAGCCGGATTTCCTTCCGGGCGTCGGACCGGGCGCCCGGCACGGCGCCCGGCCCCTTGTCCGGCGTCATTCCTGCACAAGCCGCGCGCGCAGCAGTTCATTGACCAGCTTCGGGTTGGCCTTGCCCCGCGTCTTCTGCATCACTTGGCCCACCAGGAAGCCGATGGTCTTCATTTCGCCCGCGCGGACCTTGGCCGCCGCGTCCTCGTTTTCGGCGATGACCTGATCGACCACGGCGGCCAGCTCGCCCTCGTCGCTGATCTGCTCCAGGCCCCGCTCCTTGACGATGGCCGCGGCCGACTTGCCGGTGCGGAACATATCCTCGAACACTTCCTTGCCGATGCTGCCGCTGATGACGCCTCTGTCCACCAGCGTCAGCAGCTCGGCCAGGCCTTCGGGCGTCAGCGGCACGTCCTGCACCTCCGCGCCGTCTTCCCGCAGCAGGCGCAGGAACTCGCCCATCAGCCAGTTGCTGACGATCTTCGGCTTGCCGTACGCGGCCACGCACGCCTCGAAGAAGTCGGCCACTTTCGCGTCCGCGGTCAGCACGCCCGCGTCGTACGCCGGCAGCTCGTACTGCTCCACGAAGCGCTGCTGCTTCTCCCGCGGCAGCTCGGGCAGCTGGGCCCGCAGCCGCTCCACCCACGCCGGGTCCACCTCAAAGGGCGGAATGTCCGGCTCGGGCGAGTAGCGGTAGTCGTCTTCCTCGTCCTTGGTGCGCATCGCGACGGTGACGCCTTTGGTCTCGTCCCAGTGGCGCGTCTCCGCGGCCACTTCCTCGCCCCGCTGGAGAATTTCCGTCTGCCGCCGCACCTCGTACTCCAGCGCCCGCTGCACCGCCCGGAAGGAGTTCAGGTTCTTGATTTCCGCCTTGTTGCCGAACTTGGTGCTGCCTTTGGGCCGCAGCGAGATGTTGGCGTCCACCCGCAGGCTGCCCTGCTCCATGCGGCAGTCGGACACCCGGGTGTACTCCAGGATGGACTTCAGGTTTTCCAGGAACACCCGCGCCTCCTCCGGCGAGCGGATGTCCGGCTCGGTCACGATTTCGATGAGCGGAATGCCGGCCCGGTTGTAGTCGATGAGCGAATACTCCGCCTCCATGAGCCGGTCGCCCGCGTGCATGAGCTTGCCCGCTTCTTCCTCCAGATGAATGTGGTGGATGCCCACCCGCCGCGTCTCGCCGCCCAGCTCAAACTCCACGTAGCCCCGGCGGCAGAGCGGATGGTCGTTTTGCGTAATCTGGTACGCCTTGGGCAAGTCCGGGTAGAAATAATGCTTCCGGTCGAAGCGGGCCTCGGGCGCGATGCTGCAGTTCAGCGCCAGGCCGGCTTTGATCGCGTACGCCACCGCCTCGCGGTTCAGCACCGGCAGCGTTCCCGGCAGCCCCATGCACACCGGGCACACCTGCGTGTTGGGCTCCGCGCCGAACTTGGTGCTGCAGCCGCACCATACTTTCGCGTCGGTCAGCAGCTCCGCGTGGATTTCCAGCCCGATGACGACCTCGTATTCGGTCACCGGCTTCACCATCGTCTCAGTGGCCATCGACGTCAACCTCCTTGCCCGCCCGCCAGGCCCGGCCGGCGCCTTCCGGCCACGCCAGCTGCTCGTACGTGTACGCCGCCTGCAACACTTGCGCGTCGCCGAAGGCCGGGCCGATGAACTGCAGCCCGATAGGCAGCCCGTCCGCGCCCACGCCGCAGGGCATGGACAGCGCCGGCAGCCCCGCCAGGTTCACGGCCACGGTGCAAATGTCGGCCGCGTACGCCTCCATCTGGCTGCGCACCCGGCGGCCCAGCGGAAAGGCAGTGGTCGGCGTCACCGGCGTCAGCAGGACGTCCACCTTCTCAAAGGCCTGCTCGAAGTCCCGGCGCAGCAGCGTGCGCACTCGGGCCGCCCGCATGTAGTACTCGGGCAGCCGCTCTTTGCCCCGCACGAAGGTGCCCAGCACGATGCGCCGCTTGACCTCCGAGCCCAGCAGCGCCCGGGTGGCGGTCATCATGGCGGGCACGTCGGCCCCGGCCTCCCGCCGGCCGTAGCGCACGCCGTCGTAGCGGCCCAGATTGGAACTGGACTCGGCCGACACGATCATGTAGTACGCGCCCAGCGCGTACTCCGCATGGGGAAGCGACACTTCCTCCACCGTCGCGCCCGCCCGCTCCAGCTCGGCCGCGGCTTGGCGCACCGCCGCCTGCACCTCGGCGCTGATGCCTTCGGTGAAATACTCTTTCGGCAGCCCGATGCGCAGGCCTTTGGCCTCGGCCTTCAGCGCGGCCGTGAAGTCCGGCGCCCGGCCCGGCGCCGACGTGGAATCCTTCGGGTCGTGGCCCGCGATCACGTTCAACAGTTCCGCGGCATCGGCCACGTCCCGGGTGAAGGGCCCGATCTGATCCAGCGACGAGGCCATGGCGATAAGCCCGAAACGGGAAACCAGGCCGTAGGTGGGCTTCATGCCCACCACGCCGCAGAAGGCCGCGGGCTGGCGGATGGAGCCGCCGGTGTCGCTGCCCAAAGCCCAGTAGCCCATGCCCGCCGCCACGGCCGCGGCCGAGCCGCCCGAAGAGCCGCCCGGCGCCCGGCCGGCGTCCCACGGGTTGCGGGTCTTCTTGAAGGCCGACGTCTCGGTGGACGAGCCCATGGCGAACTCGTCCATGTTGGTCTTGCCCAGCACGGGCACGCCCGCGTCCTTCAGCCGGCGAACCACCGTCGCGTCGTAGGGCGGCGTCCAGTTTTCCAGAACACGGCTGCCCGCGGTGGTGCGCACGCCTTCGGTGACGATGTTGTCTTTGAGGCCGCCGGGAACGCCCGCCAGCGGGTGCACCGCCTCGCCCCGGGCCCGGGCTTCATCGGCCGCTTTGGCCGCGGCCAGCGCCTGGTCCGCGGTGACGGTCAAATACGCGCCCACGTGGGGATCCAGCTGCTCGATGCGCCGCAGCACGTGCTCGGTCACTTCCGCGCTGCTGACCTCTTTGGCCGCGAGCCGCTGCCGCAGCTCGCGAACGGTTAAGTCGTGCAATTCCAAGGAAACAGCCTCCCAACTGTCTGGATCGGCACCGGCCCGCGGAGCCCCGGGCCGGTGCGCCTTTCCGCTCCGTCCCGGCGGGGCGTCACTCCTCGACGATGCGCGGCACCTTCACGAAGCCGTCCTGCACGTCGGGCGCCGCGGCCAGGGCCGCGTCCCGGGGCAGCGACGCCTCCACCGCGTCGTCCCGCCAGACGTTGACCAGCTGCACGCCGAACAGCGTGGGCTCCACGCCTTCCACGTCCAGCTCCTTCAGCCGCTCGGCCTCCTGCAGCACGTCGGTCAGCTGCGCGGCCAGGCGCTCGGCTTCTTCGTCGGTCAGGCCCAGCCGGGCCTGACCGGCCAGCGCCCGCACCTGCTCAGGCGTAAACTTCATGGTCAACCCTCCAACATGCGTTCAAACTCTTCCTCGGACAGCACGGGCACGCCCAGCTCCCGGGCCCGGTCCAGCTTCGAGCCCGGGTTTTCGCCCACCACCAAGAAATCGGTGCTGCGGCTGACCGAACCCGTGACGACGCCGCCGCGGCTGCGGATGAGCTCTTCGATCTCCCGCCGGGGCCGGGACAGGGTGCCCGTGACGACGAAGCGCTTGCCGGCCAGCGCCGTCCCGCCCGGGCCGGCCCCTTGGGCCCCGCCCTCCCCGCCGGCCGCGGCGGCCCGGGCCAGCGCGGTCATTTTCACGCCGGCGGCCCGCAGCCGCTCCACCAGCGCCCGGTTTTGCGGCTGGGCGAAGTAGGCCAGGACGCTGGCCGCGATTTTCTCGCCCACCGCCGGCACCGCCGTCAGCGCCTCGCAGGCGGCCGCCCA
>QGSR01000278.1 GCA_003387805.1 Bacillota bacterium
GCGGGAGAACAGCAGTTCGAACAGGGCCAGGCGGTAGTCCGGCGCTTTCGGCGGCGCGCCCGCCGCGGCCAGCGCCAGCAGGTGCCGGCGGGGCCCGTCGTTGAGAAACAGGCGCGACCGGGTCCACTCCACGGCCCGGGCCAGCATGTAGACGGCCAGCACGAACACGGCCGTCAGCGCCACCACGCCCGCCGCGGACCCGTGCAGCATGCGCCAGAAGGGCAGCTCAAACATGTAAAAGCCTACGTCCCGGCCGAAAAGCGGGTCCGCGATGCCGAAGGGCTCGCGGTGCGCGAAGCGCGCGATGACGGGCCACTGCTGCGCCAGCGCCTCCGAAGCGAGAAAGCCGAAGACGACGCTGACGACCAGGGAGGCCCTGCGGACGAAGGCCCCGCTGACGAACGACGGCACCCGCTCCTGGAAGCGGAACACGGCCCGGGCCACGGCCGGCTGCGTCAGGCGCAGATTCAGGTAGATGAACGAGGCGAACAGGACCGTTCCCGCCAGGCGCACGCCCCACGGCCACGCGAACAGGCGCCAGAAGACACCCGCCTGTCCCAGGGCGTCAAACCACCAGTACTCGGTGAGAAAATTGGCCGACACGAACACGGCGGCCACCAGCACCACCGCCGCGGCCACGCCGGCCCTTGCCATTGTCCGCAGTGCACCGCCCATTGGCCTTCGACACCTTCCCCAGCGCGACCGTCCCGCCGGACGGGCCGGGCGCGGTTTCGTTCTTGGCGCGGCCTACTGGGTCTGCCGGGCCGCTTCCTCGATCAGCGCATGAAGCTGCGGGCCGTCGAAGTGGTACTTGGCCGAGCAGAAGTGGCACACCAGCTCCGCCTCGCCGTCCTCGGCCAGCATATCCTCCAGCTCCTCTTTGCCCAGCGCGATGAGGGCCCGCTCAAAGCGCGTCCGGGAGCAGCCGCAGTGGAAGCGGACGGGACTTTCCTGCAGCACGGTGACGTCCAGCCCGTCCGCGGCCAGGCGAATCAAGTCCTCGGCGTTCATGCCCGCGTCTACCGAGGACGACACCGCGGGGAGCCGGGCGGCCACCGCCTCCAAATGGCTGACCACTTCCTCGTCGGCCTCGGGAAACAGCTGGACAATGAGGCCGCCCGCGGCGCGCACGGTATAGTCTTTTTCTACCAGCACGCCCAAGGCCACCAGCGACGGCAGCTGTTCCGAGTGCAGGAAATAATAGGCGAAGTCTTCGCCGATCTCGCCGCTGATCAGGGGTACGTAGCCCCGGTACGACTCCTTCAGCCCGAAGTCGCGGGTGACGTACAGATGCCCCTTCCCCACCGCCGCCCCCACGTTCAGCTTGCCGCCGTCGTTTAGGGGCAGGTGCACGCGGGGATTGCTGACGTAGCCGCGGACGTTGCCGTTGGCATCGGCATTGGCTTTGATGTGGCCCAGGGGCCCGTCGCCGACAATGTCCACGAACACTTGCTGCGGCGGCTTCAGCTGCGCGCCCAGCAGGGCCGTCACCGTCAGCACGCGGCCCAGGGCCGCGGCCGCGGTGGGATACAGCCCGTGCCTCAGCTGCGCTTCCGCCGCCGTGTCGGTGGTCACCGCGGCCAGCGCCCGGACGGTGCCTCCCGCCATGGTCGCGTGCACGATATGATCGCGGCTCGTGCGGCCGTCACCTTGCTTTGTCATCGACCCCGATCACCTCTCGCGGTTTGCTTCCCTGATACGGCCCCACGATGCCCCGGCGTTCCATGACGTCGATGAGGCGCGCCGCGCGGGCATAGCCGATGCGGAACCGCCGCTGCAGCATGGACACCGAGGCGTGGCCCGCCTCCCGCACCAGCTGCACCGCTTCGTCGAACAGCTCGTCCTCCGCGTCCACGTCCTCGGCCGGGTCCGACGCGGGCGTGGTCAGCACTTCCTCGATGTATTCCGGCTCCGCCTGCGCCCGCCACGCGTCGGCCACCGCCTCCACTTCCGCGTCCGAGACCCAGGCGCCCTGGGCCCGAAGAGGCTTGGGGGCGCCCAGCGGGTAGAACAGCATGTCGCCTTTGCCCAGCAGCCGTTCCGCGCCGCCCATGTCCAAAATCGTGCGGGAATCCACGTGGGAGCTGACGGCGAAGGCCAGCCGCGACGGGATGTTGGCTTTGATGAGCCCGGTGAGGACGTCCACCGACGGCCGCTGCGTGGCGATGATAAGGTAAATCCCCGCGGCGCGAGCCATTTGCGCCAGCCGCACGATGCTGTCCTCCACGTCGCCCGCCGCGACCAGCATCAGGTCCGCCAGCTCGTCGATGATGACCACCAGGTACGGCAAAAACTCGTCCCCGTCTTTGGGCTTGCGCTTGCTGCGGTTGTAGCCGTCCACGTTGCGCACGCCGGCGGCCGACAGCAGCTCGTAGCGCCTCTCCATCTCCTTGACCGCCCACCGCAGCGCGCCCGCGGCCTGGCGGGGGTCGGTGACGACGGGCGCGATGAGGTGCGGGATGCCGTCGTACACCGACAGCTCCACCCGCTTCGGATCGATCATCATCAGCTTCACTTCGTCCGGCGTCGCCTTGTACAGGAAACTGGTGATGATGCTGTTCAGGCACACGCTCTTGCCCGAGCCCGTCGCGCCCGCGATGAGCAGGTGCAGCAGCTTGGTCAGATCCGCCACCAAAGGCCGTCCCGAAATGTCCCGGCCCAGGGCCATCGCCAAGGGCGAGGACATTCGCTGGAACTCCTCGGACTCCAGGATTTCCCGCAGCACGACGCTGCTGGTCTCTTTGTTGGGCACCTCGATGCCGACCACGGACTTGCCCGGCACAGGCGCCTCCACCCGCACGCCCGACGCGGCCAGGCTCAAGGCGATGTCGTCCGCCAGGCCCACGATGCGGCTCACTTTGATGCCCGGCGGCGGCTGCACCTCGTAGCGGGTCACGGTGGGTCCGCGGCTGGCGCTGACGACGCGCGCGTCGATGCCGAAGCTGGCCAGCGTCTCCTCCAGCTGGCGCACCCGTTCATCGTCTTCTTCGGGCCGGGTTCTGGGCGCGGGCCGCGGCCGCTCCAGCAACGCGGTGGACGGCATCGTGTACGAGCCGCCCGTGCGCGCGGGCCGGCGCCGGCTGCGCCCGCCGGAGGCCTCCCGGCCCGCCGTCTCACCGTTCGCGGCCGGGGGCCGGTCCTCTTTTGGGAGCGC
>QGSR01000030.1 GCA_003387805.1 Bacillota bacterium
TCGTCTCGCGGCTGGGGCCCATCGCGCCCGACGCCAGCTACCGCGCCCTGATGGAACGGCTGCGCCCCATCCTCCGGCTGGCCAAGGAGAAGGGCGCGCACATCCAGATCGACATGGAGGACTACAGCCTCAAAGATCTGACCTTCGACATTTTCCGCCGCATCGGCGAAGACCCGGAGTTCAAGGACTACCCCAACCTGGGCATCGTCCTGCAGGCGTATTTGCGCAGCGCCGAAGAGGACGCCAGGAAGCTCATCGAGTGGGCCAAGGGCCGCGGCACGCCTGTCAAGGTGAGGCTGGTGAAAGGCGCCTACTGGGACTACGAGACGGTGCACGCCCGCCTCGAAGGCTGGCCGGTCCCGGTGTGGGAGCGCAAGTACGAGAGCGACGCGTCGTACGAGCGGGTCACCAGGCTGTTCCTGGAAAACCATGACGCGGTGCGCCTGGCGGTGGCCAGCCACAACATCCGCTCCATCGCCCACGCCATGGCGCTGAGCGAAGCCATGGGCCTGCCGCCGCGCTCGGTGGAGTTCCAGGTGCTCTACGGCATGGCCACGCCGCTGCGCCGGGCGCTGGTGGACATGGGCCAGCGGGTGCGGGTGTACACGCCCTACGGCGAGCTCATCCCCGGCATGGCGTACCTGGTGCGGCGCCTGCTGGAGAACACGTCCAACCAGTCGTTCCTGCGCCAGGGCTTCGCGGAGGGCGAGTCGCCCGAAAAGCTGCTGCGCAACCCGGCGGCCGTGGCCGGCGAAGCCCAGGACCGAACCCGGCAGGCCGCGGAAGCGGCGGCGGAGGCCCCGGCCGGGGCGGCCGGCGGCGCTCCGGCCGTGACGGGCTCGCCCGACGCGCTGGACGGCTCCGCCGTGTCGGTCATCTCGCCGGTGGCGCCCCACGTCCAGGAGGCGCTGGCGCGCGACCCGCTGGCGTACGGCGGCTGGGGTTCCGGTCCCGAGTTCGGCTTGCCGCCGTACCGCAACGAGCCCCACACGGACTTCTCCATCGCGGAAAACCGGGAGAAGATGCACGCGGCCTTCGAGAAGGTCCGGGGCGAGCTGGGCCGGCGGTATCCGCTGCTCATCGGAGACGAGCGGGTGGAGACCGAAGGCGAGATCGCGTCGGAGAACCCCTCCAAGCCCGACGAGATCATCGGCTACACGGCCCGGGCCCTGCCGGAGCACGCGGAGCGGGCGGTGGCGGCGGCCAAGGCGGCCTTCGACGAATGGCGCGGCACGCCGGTGGAGCGGCGCGTCGAGATTTTGCGCAACGCCGCCCGCATCATGCGGGAGCGGCGGTTCGAGCTGGCCGCGCTCATCACCCTGGAGAACGGCAAGCCTTGGCGCGAAGCCGACGGGGACGTGACCGAGGCCATCGACTTCATCGAATGGTACTCCCGGTCCGCGCTGCGCCTGGGCAAGCCCACCCGCATGGCCGGCCTGACCGGCGAGATCAACCATTATATGTACGAGCCGCGCGGCGTCGCGGCCATTATCGCGCCGTGGAACTTCCCGCTGGCCATTTTGACGGGCATGTCGAGTGCGGCCCTGGTCGCGGGCAATCCCGTGGTGCTGAAGCCCGCCGAGCAGACGCCGGTCATCGCGTACAAGCTGGCCGAGATTTACCGTGAGGCGGGTGTGCCCGCGGGCGCGGTCAACTACTTGCCCGGCTACGGCCAGGAGGCGGGCGCGCCGCTGGTGGCCAGCCCCGACGTGGCCATCATCGCGTTCACGGGCTCTCAGGCCGTCGGCCTGCACATTTTGCGGGAAGCGGCCGTCGTGCGGCCGGGCCAGCGCCACATCAAGCAGGTCATCACCGAGATGGGCGGCAAGAACGCCATCATCATCGACGATGACGCGGATCTGGACGAGGCTGTCGCGGGCGTGCTGCACTCGGCCTTCGGCTACGCGGGCCAGAAGTGCTCGGCCGCGTCGCGCATCATCGTCCTGAAGAACATCTACGACGCCTTCATGGAGCGTCTCGTGGAGGCGACGAAGAGTCTCATCATCGGGCCTTCGTGGGAACCGGAGACGTACGTCAGCCCCGTCATCGAGCGGGAGGCCCAGGAGCGCATCATGCGCTACATCGAGCTGGGCCACAAGGAAGGCAAGCCGGTGCTCGTCCAGGAGCCGCCGGAGCGGGCCAAGGCGCTGGGCGGCTACTACGTGCCGCTGGCCATCTTCGAGGACGTGCCGCGGGACGCCACCATCGCCCGGGAGGAGATCTTCGGCCCGGTGCTGTCGGTCATGCGGGCCAAGGACTTCGACGAGGCGCTGGACATCGCCAACGACAGCGACTACAAGCTGACGGGCGGCATCTTCTCCCGCAGCCCCGCCCGCATCGAGCGGGCCCGCAAGGAGTTCCTGGTGGGCAACTTCTACATCAACCGCAAGATTACGGGCTCGCTGGTGGGCCGGCAGCCCTTCGGCGGCCTGGGCCTGTCGGGCACGGGCTTCCAGGCCGGCGGCCCCGACTACGTCAAGCAGTTCGTCCAGACCCGGGTCATTACGGAAAACACGCTGCGGCGCGGGTTCGCGGACGACATGGCGCAAAGCTAGGCGCCCGGGGACGCGGGCCGGGCGGCGGCCCGTCCGCCGCCGCCCCGCCGGGACGCCGCAGAACGCAAAAACGCCGGCCGGGGTGCCAACCTCGGCCGGCGTTCGTTTGCGTTGGTTTTCGGGCGGTGCCTCAGTCCTGCGGCGCCCGATCGGGATGCTGCTCCAGGTTGTGCTCCATGCGCTCGGGCGCGTCGGCCACGTACATGTGCCGGTTGAACGCGCGCACGAACTGGTAGTCGTCGCCCA
The DNA here is from genome assembly GCA_003387805.1 of Bacillota bacterium. Lineage (GTDB taxonomy): Bacteria > Bacillota > Limnochordia > Limnochordales > ZCTH02-B6 > CALJUZ01. Next base: position 2,802 of record QGSR01000030.1, read on the forward strand.
CGCCTTCGGAGTAGGTCCGCAGCGCCATCTCCATGTTGCCGATCTGGCTGTCGAAGTAGTCCGCCGCGGACAAAATGATGCCTTCCAGCGTCAAAGGCTCCCGCAGCGTGTCCCACTCTTTCTTGCCCTGGTGGCCCAAGATGAGCTCGTCCACCCGCTCCACCAGCTCCCGGGGCACGTTCAGCTCCCGGGCCGCGTCCAGCAGCATGTCGCGGCCCAGCAAAATGTGGCCGAAGCGCTGGCCCCGGTCGGTGTAAAACACGTCGCCGGTCACCGGGTGCATGGCCAGCTCCTCCAGCTTGCCCACGTCGTGGAAGCAGGCCGCGAACAGCAGCGTCTGGTACCCGATGGGCGTCAAAAGATGCGGGTACATTTCCCGGGCGGCCAGGCGGCACGTCCGCATGACGTAGGCGGTGTGCCGGATGAGGCCGCCGGGGTACGCGTGGTGGTTGGACTTGGCCGCGGGCCAGAGCATGAACCGCTCGCGGAAGGAGGCATTTCCCAGGAAATAACGGGCCCAGCGGGTCAGATGCCCGTCGGTGATTTCGCCGGCGAAGACCGCGTCGATTTCGGCCATGTGCCGGCGGGCGAACTCGGGCACCTGCGGCTGCTCGATGAGCTCGTGCAGGGGCTTGCTGCCGCGGCGGATGCCGCCCCACTGCACGTCGATTTTCGGCTTCGACTGAAACTCGCCCCGCACGCCGTGCAGTTCGGCCACATCGCCCACTTTCGGGCAGCGCTGGTTGACGTCGTAGTTCCAGACGTACGCCTGAATGGTGCCGGTCTTGTCGCCCAGCACCAGGCGCAGAAAATATCGGCCTTCGCTGCCCCGGAGCTCGCATTCCCGGACGACGAACTGGCCGTACACTTGTCGGTTGTTGGGCAGCGCCAAAATTTCGGCGACGGTCATGCCCTCGTCTCGCTGCATGGCCGAACCTCCATCCAAGCTCTCCCTTATCCTATCGTGAGCCGGAAGCCGTGGCAAGCGGACCCGGCTCCGCCCAGGCCGCAGGCCAGGCGATGTCGGCCGCGACGGGCAAGTGGTCGGAGCCCGGCAGCGGCAGCGGGCCGGCGGCCATGACGCGGCCCGCCAGGTCCGGCGAGACGAGAATGTAGTCGATGCGGGCCCACGGCTCGGGCAGCGGAAAGGTGGGGCCGGCCCCTGTCGCGGCGTGGGTGTCGACGAAACCGCCGTCGCCGGTCAGCAGCGCCATTTCCGGCGATGCGGGGTGCGCGTTGAAGTCGCCCATCAATATGACCGGGCGCCCGGACAATGCGCCTCCGCCCAGCGTCCGCGCGTGAATGACCGCGGCCTGGGCCAGCCGCTCCTCGCGGCCCAGGCCCAATGTGACGCCCGCCACCGTGGCCGGCACGCCGCCGATAACCACTTCGGCCAGGAGCAGCGAGCGGGGCTCCCGGCCCCGCGGGCGGGGCAGCGCCACCGTTTCGGCGTGCACGATGGGAAAGCGGCTCAGCAGCAAGTTGCCGTAGTGCGACAGGCGCAGGCCGCCCGAGGCCCACGAGGTGAAGGAGGAGCCGTAGTACCAGTAGGGATAGCCCGCGGCGGCCGCCAGGAACGACGGCTGGTGCACGTTGCCGCTGCGGCGCCGGTGGACGTCCACTTCGTTGAGCAGCACCACGTCGGCGTCCGCGGCCCGCAGCGCCGCCGCAATGCGGCTGGCGTCGTGCACGCCGTCGGCTCCCAGGCCCCAGTGAATGTTCCAGGTGAGAAAGCGAACGGTGCACGGGTCGTCGCGGCCGGCGCCGGGCGCGGGGCCGGGCTCGAAATCCGGCATGGAGGCGCCTTGGAGGCCTGACGCGGCCACGGGCGTCCGCGCCCGATCCGGGGCGGGATCCGGCCCCAACTCGGATCCGAATCCGGGTCCGAGGACGAATCCGAAACGGAGCCATGCGGCCAGCAGCAGCGCGGCGGCCACGGCCAGCAGGGCTCCCGGGGCGAGGACGGCCGCGGCGCCGGCGGTCCGGGTCCTGCGCCGGCCCGGGCCGTGGATGCGGCCGGCGAATTCTCCCATGGCAGCCTCCCGGCGGTGAAGTCGGCGGCGGGTTTCCTGCCGCTGTCCTACGATTTCGCCCGGGAGACCCGCTGGCCTTGAGGAAATCTCCGGCAGCGCCCGGCCGCCCGGCAGGGCCCGCGGGCCGCCGCACGGCTAGCCCGGCGCGTGCGCCAAAATTTTTTCGAAAACGCGGCCGCGCAGCTCGTTGACTGCGCCGAAGTCCATGGCCGGCCGGTAGAGGGCCTCCAGCCGCAGGTGGTGCTGACGGGCTTCGGCCAGCGCGGCCGTCGCGTGCTCGAACAAGTTGCCGAACATGCGCCGGGCCGCGGCCGCGTGCCGCGCGTCCGGGTCCGGCAGCGACAAACCGTGGTCCAAATCGATGATCTCGGCGCCGGCGGGCTTGAACTCGTGGGGCGGCCGGGACGTGACCACGGCCACGCCCGCTGCGGGCACCACCAGATGCTCCAGCCGGTCCGGATCGAAGGGGCAGAAAAACAGCTCCGCGTCCCAGCCACGATCGGTGACGGCGTCGGCCGCCTTGTTGAGCAGCGTGGAGGCGCCGGTCCCGGGCCGGCCCCGCACCACGAACACGCGGGGCAGGCCGCCCGCCAGGGTGTCCAGGTGGTGCACGGGGCCCAGGGGCGTGATGGAGCCGGCGAAGAGGCGGCGCCGGCGCCCGGCCGCGCCCTCCGTCTCGCCGGAAGCGGCCGCCGGGGCCCCCTCTTCGCAGGCCTGCACCACCGCCGCCGCCAGCCGGCGGGCCTGGCGGTGCACGAACGCATGGTCCATGGCCCGGCCATGGATGTCCTTTTCCGCATCGCGCACCGCTTTCGCGGCGGCCAGGTAATGGTACGCCCGCCGGAAGCTTTGCCGGCCCGCTTCGCTGAGGCGCCGGATGTCGTCCGCGTGGGGGCGCAGCGCGGCGTCGTCGGTAAACCGCCCCAGATCAATGATTTCGCCCGTCAGCCCCGGAAACGGGGGGTCGACCACGTGGGGCGCGGTGCCGTCCAGCAGCGCGGTCCGCAAAGAAGGAAACACCACCGCATCCACCGACGCGGGATCCGCGGAGCAATGGTGATACTCGGCGTCGAAGCCCATGGCTGCCAGCCGGTCCGCGATCCATTTCATAAAGGTGGACTTGCCCGCCCCCGGTCCGCCTTTGAGGATGAACACCCGCCGGGCGTCGGGGCCGATGATCTGGTCGTAAAACGAGTGAAACCCCCGCCACGTGTTGCCGCCGGGAAACATGCGCCGGACGGTGCCCGCTTTGGTCATGGCCGCATCCCTCCGTTTCGGCAGCGCCGGGCGAAAGGCCGCCGGCCGCAGTCCACGCTGGACGGGCCGGGCATCGGCATGGCCGGCGTCGACATTATTGTACGCCACGGCCGGGGCCCGCCGCCAGCGACAAGTTGCAATAGACGAAAAAGGACAAATAAACCGTATATTTGCAGGATAAAAACTTCCAACTTGCGTATGAAAAGGAGGGAAGAGGCCGTTTCCGTCGAATCGATAACTCACCGCATTAACTATATGCGGCGGCGACCAGCGGGCTTCGAGGCCGCACTATCTTTGTTCCGGGAAGGAGGGTGAGGAAGGAGTGCGCAGTGCGAAGATCTGGATTCCGGCGGCGGCGTTGGTGGCCATCCTGGTGGTCGTCATCGGGGTGGTCGGCTTCGGCCAGGAGACTTCGGCCACGGTCAGCTTCTCCAACGACATCATGCCGATGTTCCTCGCCAGCTGCGCCGAGTGCCACAACTCCGAGGATCCGAGCGCGGGTCTCAACCTGGAGACCAACGTGTGGGAGAACATCGTCGGGGTCGAGTCCACGCGCGTCGAGCCGCCCATGGCTTTCGTGAAGCCGGGCGACCCGCAGAACAGCTATCTCATCCACAAGCTGGCGGGCACCCACGAGGAAGTCGGCGGCCGCGGCCAGCGAATGCCCCGGGGCCGCGACCCGTGGACGGAAGAGCAGATGGAGCTCATCATTCGCTGGGTCAGCGAGGGTGCACTGAACAATTAACCTTCTTCAATCGTCGAGAGACGAGCATTGCGGCGGGAGCGAAAAGCGGACCAAGGTCCGGGGGTGACGCTCCCGCTTTTTTTGATGCCGTGCCGGGCTCCCCTTTCCTCCGGCGCTCGGCCGCACCGGGGCTAGTTCAGCGGCAGGACCCGGACTTGCTCCAGGGCTTCCCGGGCCACCGCGTGGCGCCGGCCGTTGAGGACCAGGAACAGGGGGCCGTTGAACGGCGCCACTTCGTCCACCAGCACTTCCACGCCCGGCCGGATGCCGCACTCCTGCAAGTACTTCAGCAAGTCGGCGTCCCGCTCCGGCAGGCTGACCACTTCGACCCGGGCGCCGGGTGCCATGTCCGCCAGCGATTCGGCCAGGGGGCAGTCGAACCGCCCCGCCGCGGACGGGATGGGGTGCCCGTGGGGACACGTTTCGGGATCGCCCAGCACGGCCGCGATGCGTTCCTCCACGGCGTCGCTGATGACGTGTTCCAGGCGGCATGCCTCCTCGTACACGTCCTGGAGCGGCATGCCCAGCACGTCGCTGAGCAGCCGCTCGGCCAGCCGCATGCGCCGGACCAGCCGCCGCGCATCCTTCAGGCCCTTGGGGGTGAGGGTGATGCCCGCGCTGGAGATGGCCACCAGGTCATTGGCCTCCATACGCCGCATCATCTCCGAGACGGACGCCGGAGACACGCCGAGAAACTCCGCCACCTTGGTCACGGTGACGGGCGGGTTTTCGTGGGCGATCATCAAAATCGCCTTCAGGTACATCTCCGAGCGCTCCGTCTTGCCGATGTCGTGGATGACACTCATGCCCCGGCACCCTCCCCCTGCTTTGATGCGCAGCTCCTGCACAAGCCCCGCAGCGTCACTTCCCGCTGCTCCACTTCAAACTCGATCTCCGGCGGCACGGCCAGTTCTTCTTCGATGGCCGGATTGACCGGGATGTCCATGATGGTTCCGCACATCCGGCACACCAAGTGGCCGTGGGGCTCCAGGTTGGACTCCACCCGGAAGCCGCCCGTGCCCACGTTCACCAGCCGAATGGCGTTGAGGGCCGCCAGATCGTTGAGCGTGGTGTAGACGGTCTTCAGCGACATGCTGGGCATGACGGCGGTGGCCGATTCGTACAGTTCCTCGGCGGTGGGGTGTCCGTCGCTGTTCTCGATGAGCTGGCAGATCAAGTGGCGCTGGGGCGTCAGCTTCAGCCCGCTTTGGCGCAGCAGCGCCGCCAGCGAGCCGTGGTCCGGTTCCCGTCCGGAAAGGGCGGCATTGAGCTCACGCTGGCCCGCGCCGCCGGCGTGCAGCCGCGGTCCCGTTTTGGCCATGGTCGAACCACCTAATTTACAACGATTGTTACTTACTATTGATTATAGGTGTGCGGCGGCGGGGGGTCAAGGGATCGGCTCCCGGGCCGCGGGCAGGACGCGGCCGGGCAAAGCGGAAGCGGCGCCGGGCGGCGCGGCCGCCGGAGGCGCCGCGCGCTACGGCTCGCCGAACAGGTTGCGGCCCAGCCAGGCGCCGCCGTCGATGACCAGGCATTCGCCGTTGATGAAGGCGGCGTAGTCGGAGACCAGGTAGGCGGCGGCGTGGGCGATCTCCTCGGGTTCGCCCAGGCGGCCGGCGGGCACCGCGGCCCGCACCCGCGCCTCGGCCTCCGGCGTGGGCCAAAGGGCCCGGGCGCCGCCGGTCTTGTCCACCGGGCCGGGCGCGATGGCGTTGACCCGGATGCGGTAGGGCGCCCACTCGACGGCCAGCGTGCGGGTCATGGCCAGCACGCCCGCCTTGGCCGCCGCGGAGTGCACGGTGCCCGGGCCGCCGGTCCAGGCGTAGGTGGCGATGACGTTCAGGATGGCGCCCGGCTGCCCGCGTTCGATCCAATGTTTGCCAAAGGCCCGGGTGCAGTAGAACGTGCCGTTGAGGACGATGTTGACCACGGCGTTCCAGCCGTTGACGCTCAGGTCCTCGGCGCGGACGACGAAGTTGCCCGCGGCGTTGTTGACGAGAATGTCCACCCGTCCGAAGCGGTCCAGCACCGCCGCCAGCGTCGCATCCACCTGTTCGGGATCGCGCACGTCCATGGCCACCGTCAGCGGCTCCACGCCCCGGGCCCGCAGGTGGGCCGCGGCCGCGTCCAGCCGCTCCCGGCTGCGGCCGGTGACGGCCACCGACGCCCCGATGCGGCCGAAGTATTCGGCCATGGCCAGTCCCAGGCCCGAGCTGCCGCCCGTGATGACGGCGACGCGATCTTTCAGCGTGTCCGCAGGCAGCAAGGCCCATCCCTCCGTTCGGCCCGCCGCCGGGCTACTCGCCCGCGGCCCGGGCCAAATCTTCGATTAGATCCTCGGCGTCTTCGATGCCGGCCGAGATGCGCACCAAGCTGTCGGTAATGCCCAGCCGGGCCCGCCGCTCCGGCGGGATGGACGCGTGGGTCATCCGCGCCGGAATCGAGATGAGGCTCTCGACACCGCCCAGGCTTTCCGCCAGCGCAAACAGCCGCGTGCGCGACACGATGCGCTCGGCCCGTTCGGGCGTGCCCGCGTCAAACGACAGCATGCCGCCGAAGCCCGTGGCCTGGCGCGCTAGAATCTCCCGGCCCGGATGGCCGGGCAGGCCGGGATACAGCACCCGCGTCACCCACGGCTGCCCGGCCAGCCACTGGGCGATGCGCCGGGCGTTTTCGGCGTGGGCCTCCATGCGCAGCGCCAGGGTCTTCATGCCGCGCAGCAGCAAATAGCTGTCCTGTACGCCCAAAATGGCGCCCATGGCGTTTTGCAGATAATGGATGCGCTGGCCCAGCTCCTCGTCTTTGACGACCACCAGCCCCGCGACCACGTCGGAGTGGCCGCCCAAATACTTCGTCGCGCTGTGCACGACCATGTCCGCGCCCAGCTCCAGAGGCCTCTGGAAATACGGCGTCAGAAACGTGTTGTCCACCACCAGCCAGGCGCCGTGGGCGCGGGTCACCTCGGCTACCCGCTCCAGATCCGACACCTTCATCAGCGGGTTGGTCAACGACTCCATGATGACCATGCGGGTCTCGGGGCGAAAGGCCGCGGCGAACGCATCGATGTCGGACGTGTCGGCGTAGGTGGCGGCCAGGCCCAGCCGCGTGAACACCTGCTCCACCAGGCGGTAGGTCCCGCCGTACACGTCGTCGCCCACGATGACGTGGTCGCCTGCTTTGAGCAAGCTCAGCAGCGTGGTCTCGGCCGCCAGGCCCGAGGCGAAGGCGAACCCCCGCACGCCGCCCTCCAGGGCGGCGATGTGGCGTTCCAAAGCCTCCCGGGTCGGGTTGCCCGTGCGGGCGTACTCGTAGCCTTTGTGCACGCCCGGCCGCTCCTGGGCAAACGTGGACGACAAATAGATAGGTACGTTCACCGCGCCGGTGTGGGGGTCGGGACCGTGCCCCGCGTGCACCATCATGGTGCGGGGGCGCACGGCCGGCCGGCCGTGCGCCCCTTCCGCATTCCCGGCGGCGGGGCCGCCCCGCCGTTCCTCGCTGCTCATGGCCATGCTCCTCTCCGGGACGGCGCCGGGTCCGGCCGTCCTTCCTTACGCGTAAATGCCTTTGCTCAGGTAGCGGTCGCTGCCGTCGGGGAAGATGGTGACGACGGTGGCGCCGTCGGGCGCCCGCAGCGACTCCTGGTAGGCCGCGTAAAAGGCCGCGCCCGACGAGCTCCCCACCAGCAGTCCCTCCCGCCGGGCCAGCTCTTTCACCATGGCGAACGCGTCGTCGTCCAGCACGGTGTACACCTGGTCGATGAGCGTGGTGTCCAAGGTTTCGGGAATAAACTCGACGCCGATGCCTTCGGTGCGGTGCGGGCCGGGCCGGCCGCCCTGCAGAATGGAGCCTTCGGGTTCCACCGCCACCGCCCGCACGCCCGGCAGCCGCTCCTTGAGATAGCGGGCCACGCCGGTAAACGTGCCGCCGGAGCCGACGCCGGCCACGAACACGTCGACGCGCCCGCCCAGCTGCTGGAAAATTTCCGGCCCCGTCGTCTCGTAATGGGCCTGCGGGTTGGCCGGGTTGGCGAACTGCTGGGGCACGTAGCCGCCCAGCTGGGCGGCCAGCTCCCGGGCTTTCTCGATGGCGCCGGCCATGCCCGCGGCCCGGGGCGTGTTGACGATCTCCGCGCCCAAAGCGGCCATGAGCGTCCGCTTCTCCTGCGAAAAGTGCTCCGGCACCACTACGATGACGCGGTAGCCTTTCTGCCGGGCCGCCAGCGCCAGGCCGATGCCCGTGTTGCCGGCGGTGGGCTCGATGACGACGCCGCCGGGCTGAAGCTGGCCCGACGCCTCGGCCGCCTGCAGCAAATACGGCCCGATGCGGTCTTTGACGCTGCCGCCGGGGTTGAGAAACTCCAGCTTGGCGTAGAGCCGCACCCGGTCCAGCCCTTCGAAGCCGCGAATGCGCAGCAGGGGCGTATGGCCGATCATATCGAGGACGCTGTCGTACACGTTGTTGGGATTGGGCATAAAGGTCAACCTTTCAGCGCTTCGGGCGTCGTGGTGCGTTGGCAAACTGATCCTAAGTTTCGCCTTCGCGCCGGACAATCCTTGAGGCCCCGTTTCCGGGAACGGGCTTATACGTCCTTGAGGCGAAACTGCCGCTTCAGCGCGTCGTGCCGCTTCTCCGGCAGCGAAAACTGCACCACGTGCACCAGGCGCTGCCCCTCGCGTACGAAGGCCGACCAAAACTGCCGCGTCGTCAGCCAAAGGGGCAGCTGGCTGGCGTAGTGGCTCGCACCGGCCCGGGCCGCCGCGGCCACCGCCGCCGCGGCCGTCACCGGCGCCGGCGGCTGCCATGGCACCCGGCGGCCCCCCAAGTGGCTGACGGCGGCGGCGAAGGTCCCCAAATAA
>QGSR01000279.1 GCA_003387805.1 Bacillota bacterium
GCCCCAACGTGCTGCGGCCGTTCCCGGCCAAGGAGATTCGCGAGGCGCTGCGCCACGTGAAGGCGCTGCTGGTGGCCGAGCGGGGTGATTCCTACGGCGCCGGCGGCGGTCCTATGACCCACGAGGTCAAGTCCGCGCTGAAGGACGATCCGGACAACCGCACCATCGTGCTGTCCCGCATTTACGGGCTGGGCGGCCGCGACTTTTACCACGACGACGCGGAAGCCATGTTCCGCCAGGCGCTGGAGGCCGCGGAGAAGGGCCGGGCCGACGTGGTGTTTGACTACCACGGCGTCACGCCGGGCACCGAGGAGAAGACCTTTGCGCCGGGCACGCCCGCGCTGACCAAGGAGGAAACGACGGGCCTGGTCAGCGTGGAGCAGGACCCGGAGACCGGTGAGCTCAAGGTCAAGGTTCCGCCGCCGCGGCGGCTGATGAAGCGGCCCAAGCGCATCGCGCCGGGCCACGGCGCGTGCCCGGGCTGCGGCATCTTCCCGGCGCTCAACCAATTTTTGGCCGGCCTCGAAGGCGACGTCGTCGTGTTGTACCAGACGGGCTGCGCGATGGTGGTGACGACGGGGTATCCGTTTACGTCGCACCGCATCACGTACATCCACAACCTGTTCCAGAACGGCGCGCCCACGCTGTCGGGCCTGGTGGAGATGTTCGAGGAGAAGAAGCGCCGCGGTGAAATCGACGTGGGCGAGGACATCACCTTCGTCATGATTACCGGCGACGGCGGCATGGACATCGGCATGGGCCCGGCCATCGGCACGGCGCTGCGCAACCACAAGATGATCATTCTCGAGTACGACAACGAAGGCTACATGAACACCGGCAGCCAGCTGTCGTACTCGACGCCGCTGGGCCATATGACGTCCACGTCCACGGTGGGTCCGGCCCGCCGGGGCAAGACGTTCCACCACAAGGACACGGTGCAGATTATGGCCGCGACGAACATCCCGTACGTCTTCACCGGCGTGGAGGCGTTTCCGCAGGACCTGGTGAAGAAGGCGGCCAAGGCCCAGTGGTATGCGAAAAACGAGGGCCTCGTCTACGGCAAGGTGCTCATCGCCTGCCCGCTGAACTGGCGCAGCGAAGACAAGCTGGGCACCGAGATCGTGGAGGCCGCGGTGAACAGCTGCTTCTTCCCGCTGTACGAGGTGGAGAAGGGCAAGACGAAGATCACCTACGACCCGGAGAAGCGGAACAAGCGCATCCCGGTGGCCGACTGGCTGAAGCTGATGGGCAAGACCCGGCACTTGCTGCGGCCCGAGAACGCCGACCTCCTGGCCGAAATCGAGGAAGAGGTCGAGCGGCGCTGGCAGCGGCTGAAGGCGATGCACGAGCATCCGCTGCTGTAAGGCGGCCGGGGGCTCGGAGCCGGAGGACGAAACGAGGAGGCGGCGCGCGGCGCCGCCTCTTTTGTTGGTCGAAGCGCGGGTCCGGCGCGGGAGAGCGACCGCTGCGGGAGAAAAAATTCTTGACGGATGCAGCTCGTCCGGCAGGAGCCGCCCCGCGCACACCGAGCGAAAATTCCATTCTCATTCTGCACTAACCATTAAAATTCGACATTGGTTTCATCACGCGCTGTCCGCACCGCACCCGTCGCCTTTGAAAAGGTGGAATTGGCATGCCCAAACCCGCCGTGCCGCCGTCTGCGTGCCTTGTTGGCGCCGTGTCGCCGTCTGCACTCCTTGTTGGCGCCGTGCCGCCGTCTGCACTCCTTGTTGGCGCCGTGCCGCCGTCCGCGTTCCTTGTTGCCGCCGTGCCGCCGTCCGCGCCGCCGGGTGGCGCGGTGTCACCGTCCGTTCCGCTCGCTCGCGCCGTGTCTCCGTCCGTGCCGATGTTCGGCGCCGGCGTCATCGTGCTGCTGCTCCTTTTGGCCGGGCTCGCACCGGGCGCGGGCGCACAACCGCTGGAAGAGCTGATCCAGCTCCTGGATGTTCCCGACGTATTCGTGCAGTACGACGCCATGGAGCGAATCGGAGCCATGGGGCCCGCCGCCGCGTCGGCGGTTCCGGCGCTGGTCCCGTTTCTGGACCACCCGCATCCGGCGCTGCGCGCCAACGCTTTGTGGGCGTTGGGCATGATCGGCCCGGCGGCCGTCGATGCCGCGCCGGGCATGGCCGCCCGGCTGACCGACGGCGAACCCGTCGTGCAGCATATGGCCGTGTGGGCGTTGACGCAAGCGGGCGCCGAGGCGTGGCGGCACGCGGCGATGGACGACGCGCTGCCCGTGCTGGAGGCGATGCTGTCCGCCGGCGACGTGCAGCTGCGCAACGTCGCGCTGGGCGCCGTGTCGGAAATCGGGCCGCGGGCCCATCCCCTGGTGCCGCGCCTGCGCATGATGGTTCAGTCGTCGGGCGCAGCGTCTGTGGACCCGCAGGCGGCGCACTACGCCGTGTACGCGTTGGCGGCCGTCGGTGAAGCCGCGGTTTCGGCCCTGGCCGAGGCGCTCGGCAGCAGCGACGTGGTCACACGCCTCCTGGCCGCGGAGGCGCTGGGCCGGATCGGTCCCGCGGCCGCGGAGGCGGCTCCCGCCCTGGCGGCGGCGTTGGCCGACCCGCGGCCGGAAGTGCACTGGGCGGCTTTTGACGCGCTGGTGGCCGTGGGGCCCGCCGCCGTGCCGGCGCTGGCGGACTTGGTGCAGGACACGAGCCAGAGGGACGATGCGCGGCATTTGGGTCTTCTGGCGCTGGGGGAGATGGGCGCCGCGGCGGTGCAGGCCGCGCCCGTCCTCATCCGCCTGCTGGGGGAGGAGGCCTGGTGGCGGCCGGCGCTGCAGGCCCTGGGTTCCATGGGCGCCGCGGCGGGGCCTTTTCTGATGGAAGCGATGACCGATCCGGACCCGTTCATCGCCTGGACCTCGGCCTTTTTGCTGCGGGAAGCGGGGGAGGCGGCGGTGTCCGCGGGCGGGGAGCGGTCGGCCGGCTATCTCTTTTCGGCGCTGGCCCATGATGACGCGGACATTCGCCAGGTGGCGGTTTGGGGACTGGGCGTCGCGGCCGCGGCCGGGGCTGCCTCCGCCGAAGCGGCCGTCCCGGCGCTGATCGGTGCGCTGGGAGACGAGGCGCGTGCCGTCCGGCTGGAGGCCCAGATGGCGCTGTGGCGGCAGGGTCCTGCCGTTGTGCCCCTCC
>QGSR01000031.1 GCA_003387805.1 Bacillota bacterium
GGACCCTGCCCGCCCCCGCTTCCGCCGGTGGGATTGTCTTGAACCCAAATATCTTGAATTCAAGACAATGTCATTATAGCGGACCCGCCGGGGAAATGCAACCCCCGCGACGGCCGGACGGCGGCACGGAGAAGAAAAAGTCCTGCGGGCCGGCTTCCGCCGCGCGGTCACGACAAAACGCCGCGGCCCGGCGCCGGCGCCGCGGTCACGCCGCAGCACCGGAGCCAGGCCGCGGCGCCGCCGTCACGTCCTGCCGCAGCGAAACCTCAGCGGTTCAGCCACTGGATGAGCTTGTCCGGGGTGTTGGTGATAATTCCGTCCACGCCCAGGGCGGCGAGGCGTTCCCACGCCCGGGGGTCGTCGGCGGTCCACACGTTGACGGTGCGGCCTTCGGCCCGGGCTTTGGCCATAAACTCCTCGTCCACCACGGGCCACTGGGGATGCATGATCGTGCCCGGCAGCGAGGCGAAGGAGGTGGGGTAGTGGGAGAACAGCGCGGCGATGGCCAGGCGCGGCTCCAGCGATTGCACGCGCAGCAGGGAGAGGTGCTCGAAGGACGAGATGATCAGGTCTTCCACCGGAAAACCGGTGTCCTCCACCAGTTTCACCAGCGCCTCCTCGATGCCCGGATACCGCACGGGCATCACTTTCAGCTCCACGTTGAGGAGCGCTTTGCCGCGGACCAGCTCGAACACTTCGGCCAGCGTCGGGATGCGCTGGCCCCGAAAGCGCTCGTCGAACCAGGCGCCCGCATCCACCCGCCGCAGCTCCGCCAGCGTGTACTGGGCCACCAGCCCCGAGCCGTCGGTGGTCCGCTCCAGCGTGGGGTCGTGGATGACCACCAAATGCCCGTCCCGGCTCATCTGCACGTCCAGCTCGATGCCGTCGGCGCCCATCTCCAGCGCCATCTCGAAGGCGGCCATGGTGTTTTCCGGCGCGTAGGCCGACGCGCCGCGGTGGGCGTACACCTTCGTCATCTGCCATCAGCTCCCGCTTACTTTTCGCTGTCCATGAGCGCCTTCACGAAGTAGCGCTGCATGACGATGATGACCACCACCGGCGGCAGCAGCGCCATGATGGCCGCGGCCATGACCAGGTGCCACTCGGGCAGCTGGGTGCCCGAGGGAATGAGCCGCTGAATGCCGATGACCACCACCTGCATGTTGCGGGACGTGGTCATCATCAGCGGCCACAGGTACTGCTTCCAGCCGTAGACGAAGTGCACCACGAACAGGGCCGCCAAGTTTTGCCACGACAGCGGCAGCAAAATGGACCACAGAAACCGCAGGGGGCTGGCGCCGTCCAGCTGCGCGGCCTCGGCCAGCTCCTTCGGCACGGTCATGAAAAACTGCCGCAGCAAAAACGTGGCCGTGGCCGACGCGATGAGGGGAATGATGAGCCCCGTGTACGAGTCGATCCAGCCCAGGTCGCTGATGACTTCGTACGTCGGCACCATGCGCACTTCCACCGGCAGCATCAGCGTGACGAAGATCATCCAGAAGATCAGCTGCCGGAAGGGGAAGCGGAAGTACACGATGGCGAAGGCGGAGAGCACCGAAATGATGATTTTGCCGAACGTAATTCCCAAGGAGACCAGGGTGCTGTTGAGCAGCAGCCGCCCCATGTTGGTGCGTTCCCACGCCTCGGCGTAGTTGTTCAGAATCTCGCCGCCGGGCAGCAGCTTGGGCGGGCGCGCCGTCGCGTCGGCCATGGTATGGCTGGAGACGACGAAGGCGTAGTACAGCGGAAACGCCACCACGGCGATGGTCAAAAGGAGCAGCAGGTGCGTCACGATTTTGTTGCGGCGATCCGTCGCGCTCATGCCGGCCCAGCGGCCCGTGCCGGCCCGGACGGCGGCCGCCTTCGCGCCGGCGCCGACGGGCGTTCCGGCCTCCGCACGCGTCGTCATGCTCATTCGTAGCTCACCCGTCTCTCAATGAAGCGGAACTGGACGAACGTCAGCAAAATGGCGATGGCCATCAGCACCAGCGACTGCGCGGCGGAGCTGCCCAGGTTGAACGCGACGAAGCCGTCCTGGTACGCCTTGTACACCAAAATCTGCGTCGCGTCGCCCGGCCCGCCCCGGGTCACCGAGTGGATGACGCCGAACGTTTCAAACAGCGAATACGTCAGGTTCATCACGGCCAGGAAAAACGTCACCGGGGACAAGACGGGGAAAGTAATCGACCAAAACCGCCGGAACGACGAGGCGCCGTCCACGCTGGCCGCTTCCAGCAGACTTTCGGGCACCAGCTGCAGGCCGGCGATGAAAAACGCGATGTTGTAGCCGAGCTGGGCCCAGGTGGCGGAAATAATCACCAGCAGCATGGCCACCGTCGGGCTGTTGAGCCAGTTGACGGTGATGCCGTACGGCGCCAGGGAGTAAGGGATCAGGCCGTACGTCGGGTGGAACAAGAACATCCATATAATACCCGCCACCGGCGGCGCCACGCCGTAGGGCCAGAGCAGCGCCGTGCGGTAAAATCCCAGGCCTTTGATTTTCTGGTTGGCCAACACCGCAATGGCCAGCGACAGCGCCAGCCCCAGCAGCGTCACGCCGATGCTGAAAATGACCGTGTTGACGATGACTTTGTGATACTGCGGCGACGTGAACAGCTGCTGGAAGTTGCGCCAGCCCACGTAAATGAGCCGCAGGCCGAACGGGTCGGTGCGGTAAAACGACAAGTAAAGAGACCGGAAGGCCGGCCAGAAAAAGAAGACCGCCGTGATGACCACCTGGGGCAGCACCAGCAAGTAGGGCAGCCAGCGGTTTCTGAATACACCACGTTCAGGCATGGAAGCTTCGCTCCTCGGGAAAAAGACCGGAGCGGCAGCCATGGCGGCGCCGCCCCGGCGCCGGATACGAGCGCGCGCGCGGCGCGAGCCGCGCGGCTTACTCGTAAATCATCTGGTACTCACGCAGCGTCTGGTTGGCCTGCTGGACGGCTTGGTTCAGGCCCTGCTCGGGCGAGACCAGGCCGGCGAAAATGTTCTCCAGCTGGCTTTCGATGATGTCCCGCACCTGCACGAAGGTGCCCAGCCGCACGCCGCGGGTGTTGGCCCGCGGTTCCGCGTGGGTCAGCTGCAGCAGGGCCGTCTTCTGCTCCGGATGCTCGTCGAAGTAGCCCTCGGCCTCCAGCTGCTCCATGGCCGTCACGGTGATGGGCACATAGCCCGTGTTCTTGTGCCACCAGACCTGGTTCTCCGTCTGGGCCAGGAACTTGAAGAACTCGGCGATGCCGCGGTTGCCCGCATCGTCGTGGCCCCGCATGGCCCACAGCGTCGCGCCGCCGATGATGGTGTTCACCTTCTCATAGGGCTCGCCCCAGTGCGGCAGCATGGCCGTGCCCCAGTCGAAGTTGGCCGTGTTGCGGAAGCCCGCGATGCCCGCGGACGACTCCATGAAGATGGCCACGTCGCCGTTGGAGAACATGGGCGAAGCGCCGGAGCCGCGGCCGCCGTACTGGTAAATGCCTTCCTTGTGCCACTCGGCCAGCTTGCTGACCTGCATCAGGCCGAACTCGCCGTTGATGAGCAGCTCCACGCCCAGGCCGTCAAAGCCGTTGGACAGCGTGGCGAAGGGCTGGTCATGCCAGGCGTGCATGTTCTCCAGCATAATCCAGGACGGCCAGTTGCTGGAGAAGCAGTAGCGGGTCACGCCGGCTTCCAGGATGGCCCGGCAGACCTGCTCCAGCTCCTGCCACGTGGTGGGCGGCTTCTCGGGATCCAGGCCCGCCGCGCGGAACGCGTCCTTGTTGTAGTACATAATGGGCGACGAAGAGTTGAACGGCATGGAGTAGAGGTTGCCCTGGAACTCGTAGTAGCCGCGCACGGGGCCGATGAAGGCGTCCCAGTCGATGTCGATGCCGTAGTCCGCCATCAGCTGGTAGACCGGATAGATAACGCCCGAGTCCAGCATCTGCCGGGTGCCCACTTCGTACACCTGGACGATGTGGGGCGGGTTGCCGGCGCGGGTGGCGGCCACGGCGGCGACCATCGTTTCCTCGTAGCTGCCGCGGTAGACGGCCTCCACGAAGAACTCGTCCTGGCTCTCGTTGAACGTGTCAACCAAGTACTGGACGGCTTCGCCCAAGGCGCCGCTCATCGCGTGCCAGAAGACGATGGTGGTGCGCTGCGCCATGACGCCGGGCGCCATTAGAGCGAGCAGAAGGACCAACGTGAGCAAACCGTGGAGAAAGCGCTTGGAATGACCACTCATAAGCTTTATCCCTCCGTACGTGTTTTCCCTACGCCGTCACACCCGACTGCCGCGCGTCCCCTGTACGAAGTCCCCCCTTTGCCGGGCGGAATGCATACAAAGAAGTCCCATTCGCACACTCGTTCTGCCCCTTTCGCCCTTCGACGGTCCGAGTGCTGGAATGGGACTTCTCCGGTGCTCTCCGTCCCGTGTCATGGTGGTGTCAAACTTGCGCACAAAAAACATACGCTGCCGACCGCGAAAGTCCTTCCCCGGGCTCCGGCAAAAGTCGGCCCGGCCGCCCGGCGCCGGCGCGAAACGCCCGCCGGTCAGTCCGGCGTCCCGGGCATCAGCGCCACGGCCTGCTCGTAGGCGGCCAGGTCGGCGGCCACTTCCTCGTCGGTGCGCTGGAGATACCGGCCCAGCCGCCGGGCCACTTCCGGCGCGACCTGGAGCGCCATGCCGGGGCGCAGGCCCATGGAGCTGCGCCGCAGCAAAAAGTCGGCCGTCGTGTACGTCCACTCCCGCCGGACGCTGAACGCGAGCTGCGCCCAGATGTCGGGCTCGCCCTCCCGGACGGGCCGGGCCAGCTCCGGCTCCTGCACGGCCAGGTCGAGCACTTCCGACGCCACGGTGCCGTAGAGGTCCACCAAGTTGTTGACGGTTTCCCGGGCGAACCCGTGCGCGCCGTAGCGGCCGGCCAGCTCCTCCTTGAACCGGTCCATGTCCGGATGCATGCCGCCGGGGAACAGGGCCTCCCGGGTGGTGCACGGCTTCACCTGCGCCTTGAGGAACCGCACCGCCTTGTCCACCGTCTCCTCGGCCACCGCGCGCATGTTGGTGATTTTGCCGCCCAGCACCGAGAAATAGCCGGGGTAGCCTTCGTCCTCGTGGTGCTTGACGCGGTGCTTGCGCGACACCTGGCCTTCGTGGCGGGCCCGGGGATCCCGCACCAGGGGCCGCACGCCGGCGGTGGAGAAGTGGACGCGCCCCACGTCGGCGCCGGGGAAGACCCGCTTCGTTTCCCGGATCAAATACTCGAATTCTTCCCGCTCGGCCCGGACCCGGTCCAGGTCGCCGCTGAAGTCGGTGTCGGTGGTGCCGATGTAGGTGTAGTCGCCCCACGGAATGGCGAAAAACAGGCGGCCGTCGCTTTCGGCCAGCATGACCACCGCGTGCCGGCTCAGCTTGGGCACCAGCAGGTGGATGCCTTTCGTGCGCCGCAGCTCGGGTTGCGCGGCGCCCACCAGGCGGTCGTTGACCTCGTCGGCCCACGGCCCCGTGGCGTTGATGACGCTCTTGGCCCGCACTTCGTACGTGCGGGCCGTCAGCTCGTCCCGGGCCGTGACCAGGTACAGATCGCCCGTGCGCTGCAGCTTTTCGGCCCGGGCGTGGTTGACGATGACCGCGCCGTGGGCCGCGGCCTGCAGGGCCGCCTCCAGGCAGAGGCGCTCGGGCATGGGCACGTGGCCGTCGTAGTAGACGAAGGCGCCCCGCAGTCCTTCGGTGGTCAGCAGCGGCTCCGCGGCCGCGGCCTCCTCCCGGTTCAAGAACCGGTGGCGGGGCAGCGACTTGTCCCAGGAAAGCAAGTCGTACAGCCACATGCCGACCCGCAGCTTGGGCACGCCGACCCGGCTGTTCTTGTACACGGGGGTGAAAAAGGCCAGCGGGTGGACCAGGTGCGGCGCGGTGCGCAGCAAAATTTCCCGCTCCCGCAGCCCTTCGCGCACGAGCCCGAAGTCGAACAGCTCCAGGTAGCGCAAGCCGCCGTGGATGAGGCGGGTGGAGCGGGATACGGTGCCGTAGCCGAAATCTTCCTTCTCGAGAAGGGCCACTTTCAGGCCCCGCAGGGCCGCGTCGCGGGCCACCGCGGTGCCGTTGCTGCCCCCGCCGATGACCAGCATGTCAAACTGTTGGGCAAAGGCCGCACTCAAGTCTCTTGGCATCGTCTGCGTCTCCTTCCCTCATCAGCGGCCGCCGCCGGCCGCAGCGGGCTCAGGCCGGCGGGGAAAACGAAAAAGCCCCATCCGGACACACGGCGGCCGCCGCCGCAGTCTCGAATGGGACTTCTCCATATCTCTCCGTCCCAGTCAATATCGCTGTGTTGCCATGTGTATGATACGAGGCCGGGGCGCGAAATCCTTGCGCGCCGGGCGGCTCATTTCGCCCCGGCCGGGTCCGGAGGCGAGCTGCCGCCGGACCCGCCGCCGAGCCCGGCCGCGGCCCGGAGCCCGCCTCTTTAGTCCGCGGCGCCCACGGCCGGCGGCCGCCACGCCCGGGCCCCGTCGCCCGCCGGCGAGAGGCCCGGAACTTCCGCGACGCTCCCGATGACGAAGTCCGGCCACGCGATGCCGGCCGCGGCGGCTTTTTCCACGTCGGCCCGCGTGGACACGCCCGTCAGCACCAGCGCCGTCTTCATGCCGGCTTTGTTGCCCATGGCGATGTCGGTTTCCAGGCGGTCGCCCACCATCAGGCACCGTTCGGCGGGCAGGCCCAGCTTGTTGAGGGCGGCCTGCACCGTCAAAGGATGGGGCTTTCCGACCACCACTTCCACCGCTTGGCCGGAGACGGCCTCGATGGCCGCGATGATGCCGGCGCAGTCGGGAATTTCGCCGCCGTCCACGGGGCACGTGCGGTCGGCGTTGGTGGCCACGAAGCGGGCGCCCTTCTTGATGGCCTGCAGCGCACAGTCCAGTTTGTCGTAGTCGAAGGTGCGGTCGAAGGCGGCCACCACGAAGTCCACCTCGGCGCCGGCAAGGCGCGGGTCGGCCACCAGCTGCATGCCCGCGTCGGCCAGCTCCTGCAAAAGGGGCGGCTCGCCGATGCAGTACACCCGGGCGCCGGGCGCTTCCCGGCGCAGGAAATCGGCCATCACCGCCGAGGAATTGATGACGTCATCGGGCCCGGCGGGAATGCCCAGGCCGGTGAGCTTGCGGGCGTAGTCGGCGCGGCTGTAGAGGGGCTTGTTGGTGAGAAACAGCACGCCCGCGCCCCGGGCCCGCAGCTCGGCGATGGCGTCCGCCGCTCCCGGAATCAGGCGCTCGCCCAGGTACACGGTGCCGTCCAGGTCGAAAATGTAGCCTTGAAAAGGCGCCGCCCAGGGGGCCAACAGCATCCACGCTCCTCGTCAGCGATGTTACCCGGGCCGGCACGGCCGGCCCGCGCGGGGGCGCTACGAGAGGGACCACAGCTCCTGCTTGCTGGTGGACACGGCTTTGACGGGCGCGGCCAGAACGTTTCTGAGCTCGGCCTCCGTCTCCACCAGGCCGCCGGCGATGACCGGCGGCATCTCCGCCAGCGGAAACCGCCGCCAGATGTTGGGCAGCACCAGCGCGGGCAGCATTTCCACCGCGTCGGGCTTGGAGGTGGCCAGCACGTTGACGGCGGTTTTCACCGCCTCCGAATCCAGCAGGAAAAAGCGCTGAATCGCGAACAGGCCCGCGTCTTTGGCCGCGCGGATGAGGTGGGAACGGGTCGTCAAAATGCCGTCCACGCCCACTTCCTCCGCCAAAAACCGCATGCCGGCCGGGTCGCGGCCGATGCCCTGCAGCAGGTCCACGTGGGAAAACACCAGGGCCCTCTTGGGCGCGGGCGCCTGTTTCATCGTCTCGACCACGTGCTTCAGGTCGAAGACGGTGCCGGTCAAAAAGAACACGATCTTGATGTCGGCCGCCAGCGCGGCGGGCACGTACTGCGCGCCCTTCAGCCCCGCGATGACGCGTTTTTGCTCCAGTGCCCGCAAGAATGCGTTGATGACGCCCATCCTCTCCCGTGCGCCGCCGGGGCCTGCATGCCGGGCCGGCGGCGGCGCCGAGGCGTGGGGCCTGGCGGCCGCCCGGCCTTCCGGTTCGCACGCCCCGTAAGCACATGCAATTCGTCACGGGCCGCGCCGCTCCTGCCCGGGCAGGAATCCCCGCCGCCGGTCCTGAATTTGC
The DNA here is from genome assembly GCA_003387805.1 of Bacillota bacterium. Classification (GTDB taxonomy): domain Bacteria; phylum Bacillota; class Limnochordia; order Limnochordales; family ZCTH02-B6; genus CALJUZ01. The sequence continues at coordinate 8,134 of QGSR01000031.1, forward strand.
CTTATCAAAAGACATTCGATTCGGAAGAGGCGCCCCGGCGCCCGCCGGCGGCGCGCAGGGAGGACGCGACGGGTGAGCAAGCGCTGGGTATTGGCGCTGGATCAAGGCACGACCAGCTCGCGGGCCATTTTGTTCGACGCCGCGGGCCGGCCGGCCGCCATGGCGCAGCAGGAGTTTCGCCAGCTTTACCCCCGGCCGGGCTGGGTGGAGCACGACCCGGAGGAGATCTGGTCGACGCAGCTGGCCACGGCCCGGGAGGCTTTGGCCAAAGCGGGCGTGCCGGCGGCGGACGTGGCCGCCATCGGCATCACCAACCAGCGGGAAACGACGGTGCTTTGGGAACGGGAGACGGGCCGGCCGGTGGCGCCGGCCATCGTGTGGCAGGACCGCCGCACGGCCGACATGTGCCACCGGCTGAAGGCGGACGGCGCCGAGGCCGTGGTCCGGGAGAAGACCGGGCTCGTTTTGGATCCGTATTTCAGCGCGACGAAAATCGCGTGGCTGCTGGACAGCGTGGACGGTCTGCGGGAGCGGGCCCGGCGGGGCGAGATCGCCTTCGGCACCATCGATTCGTGGCTCGTGTACCGCCTGACCGGGGGGCGGGTGCACGCGACGGACTACAGCAACGCCTCCCGCACCATGTTGTTCAACATTCACACGCTGGAGTGGGACGAGGAGCTTCTGGAGCTGCTCGGCCGCATTCCTAGGGCCCTCCTGCCCCAAGTGCTGCCGTCCAGCCACATCTACGGCGAGACGGAGCCGGACCTTTTCGGAGCGGCCATTCCCATCGGCGGCATCGCCGGGGATCAGCAGGCGGCGCTGTTCGGGCAGGCGTGTTTCGAGCCGGGCATGGCGAAAAACACGTACGGCACGGGCAGCTTTTTGCTGATGAACACCGGAGAGAAGCCGGTGGCGTCCCGGCACGGCCTGCTGACCACCATCGCCTGGGGCGTGGACGGCTCGGTGAAGTACGCGCTGGAGGGAAGCGTGTTCGTCACCGGGGCGGCGGTGCAGTGGCTGCGGGACGGGCTGGGCATCATCGGCACGGCCGCCGAGACCCAGGACCTGGCCCGCTCGGTGCCCGACACCGGCGGCGTCTATCTGGTGCCGGCCTTTGCGGGGCTGGGCGCGCCCCACTGGGACCCGTACGCCCGGGGCGTCCTGGTGGGCATCACCCGGGGCACCACCAAGGCCCACGTGGCGCGGGCGGCGCTGGAGGCCATCGCGTACCAGTCCGCGGACGTGGTGCGGGCCATGGAGCAGGAAGCGGGCGTGCCGCTGCGGGCTTTGCGGGTGGACGGCGGCGCGGCGGTCAACGACTTCCTGATGCAGTTTCAGGCCGACGTTTTGGACGTGCCCGTGGAGCGGCCGGCGGTGACGGAGACGACCGCGCTGGGCGCGGCGTACTTGGCCGGCTGGGCCGCGGGCGTGTGGCGGGACCGCGACGAAATCGTTTCGCAGTGGCATTTGGACCGGCGGTTTGAGCCCGCCATGGACGCGGCGCAGAGGGACCGGCTGCTGGACGGCTGGCGCCGGGCGGTGGAGCGGTCTTTGGGCTGGGCCGCGCCGTGAGCTGCGGGCGCGAGGGACAACCGTCGGGATGATAGGTGTCATAGGTCAGTGGGCGGTTTGTCTCGCATTCGATAAAGTAAAATCAGAGGTCCGGTGAGGAGGGATGACCATGCCCGGAGCAGTTTCATCGGCCGAACAGGTGCTGCCGGTCCGCAACGAGCGCGGCTTCTTCGAGATTCGGCTGGAGTCCATCGGCGGCCTGGGCGCCAACGTGGCGGCTCAGATTTTCGCCGAGGCGGGCGTGCTGTACGCAGACCTCAATGGTTCCAACTTCGCATCCTACGGTTCGGAAAAGAAAGGTTCTCCCGTCAAGGGTTTCGTCCGGTTCGCGCCCAGCGACGTTGAAATCCGAGACGCCACGCCGGTGGAGCGGCCCCACGTGCTGGCCATTTTCCACGAGGCGCTGATTCGTTCGGGGCCGGGCGTGCTGGGCGGGCTGTACCCGGACTCCATCGTCATCGTCAACACCCGCAAAGGCGCCGCCGAGATGGCCGAGATCCTGGGCCGCACCACGGGCAAAGTGGGCGTGCTGCGGGCGCTGGACATCGCGGTGGAGGAAGGCAGCCGCGTCAACATGGCCATGCTGGGCGCTTTGGCCAAGGCGTGCCCGTTCCTGGAACCCGAGGCGGTGGAGGAAGCCATCCGGGGCTCGCTGGGCGTGCGCTACCCGAAGCTGCTGCCGGCCAACCTGAAGGCGTTCTGGCGGGGCTACAACGAGGTGACGTTCCTGGATCTGGACGCCGACGGCGCGGCGGAAGCCGCGGAGGAGGCGCCCTTCGTGCGGCCGGGGCCCTTGCTGGGCTACGAGACCGCACCGGTGGGCGGCACCATCACCGCGGCGGGCAACAGCATCAACAAAGACTTGTCCGCCTCCCGGCAAGGCTTCTTGCCCGAGTTTATCCGGGAGAAGTGCACGGATTGCGCCCAGTGCGACCTGGTGTGTCCGGACATGTGCTTCGTCTGGGAGGAAGGCCTGGACGCCCGCGGGCGGCCGGCCATGGTGCTGAAGGGCATCGACTATCAATACTGCAAAGGCTGCTTGAAGTGCGTGGAGGCGTGCCCGTTCGACGCGCTGAAGACCATCGCCGAGGAAGACGGCTGGGCGGAGGCGCACCGGGTGCCCCACGTGTGGCTGGCCCCCGTGGCCGCGGCAAGCGACGGTGCGGCCGGTGAAGCCGGCGCCGCATCGCTGCAGGAGGGGGAGTGAGGGGCATGGCGATTACCCATGAAGAACTGCTGGAGCAGAAGCGGGCCGAACAGGCCCGGCGGACCGACGCCCGCGCCGGCGAGCGCGAGGGCGCCGAAGGCGCCGTGGCGCCGGCCCAGCAGACGGGCTTTTTGAGCGGCAACGAGATGGCCGCGCTGGCGGCGCGGCAGATCAACTACCACGTCATGGGCTACTACCCCATCACGCCGTCGACGGAAATCGCCGAGATTTTGGCGGCCGACGCGGCCCAGGGCAAGCATGACATCGTCATGATCCCGGCCGACGGCGAGCACGGCGCGGCGGGGATTTGCTACGGCGCCTCCACCGGCGGCGGGCGGGTGTTCAACGCGACCAGCGCCAACGGTTTGCTGTACTCGCTGGAGCAGATGCCCGTGCAGTCGGGGACGCGCTTCCCCATGGTGCTGGATTTGGTCACCCGCTCGGTGAGCGGGCCGCTGGACATCCGCGGCGACCATTCGGATCTGTACTTCGCCATCCACACCGGCTGGATCGTGCTGCTGGCCCGGGATCCGCAGGCGGTGTACGACATGAACATCATGGCGCTGCGCATCGGCGAGCACCCGGACGTGCAGCTGCCGGTCATCGTGGCCTACGACGGCTTCTTTACCAGCCACCAGAAGCGGCGGGTGGAGGATTTTTCCCGGGGCACAACGGGGTCGGATTTTTTTGTTTCCGGGCCCCCCCCCCTCACCGCGCCGGGTCCGCCCCATCCCG
>QGSR01000280.1 GCA_003387805.1 Bacillota bacterium
TCTGCGCAGTTTGGTCCGGCGCGGCCTGAAGGACGTGCTGCTGGTCATCAGCGACGCGCACGAGGGGCTGAAGGAGGCCATCCGCAAGGTACTGGGCGGCTCGAGCTGGCAGCGGTGCCGGGTCCACCTTATACGCAACCTAACCGGGCGGCGCTGATTCGCCTGGCCGGTGCGGTGCTTGTTGAACAACAGGACGAATGGATCGCTGCTCCGAGGCGCTACTTCAGCCAGGAGTCCATGAACAAGCTCTATCGGAGCGAGGAGCAGCTAGGCACCAGAGAGTTGCTGGGCGTGCCCGAGCGGTAGTCACCGACCTGCACGCTGGAATCCAATTTACACCACTTGACGGGACGTGACCATGCCGCGGGCGATAAACGGCGACATCACCAGCACGAGGACGAATCGAAGCACTTGGATGGAGAGGACCAATGTCGCGTCGGCACCCAGATCCAACAGTACGCTTCCCCAAGTCACGCCGTTTGCGAGGAGGACGATGGTGAGGGGCTCGGTAGATGGTTGTGTTTGCGGTGCCGAAGGTGGTGGACCCATCGCCGTTTTGGCAATCGGTGTTTCGCCAGTCGCTGCCATCGGCGATGTCGGCGCCACGACAGGAAGTTCCGCCACCGGGAGGTCGGACGGTGCATCGGACGGAACAGCGACTGCGATTGTCGTTGTTGCGGCGGTTGTCGCCGGCTGGACCGCGGCCGGCTCCGACACAGGCACGGCAGCCGAGCTCAGAATGAGAGCTGCGAGCGGCGGGGCTGCCACGACACGACGGTGACCCGCACATATGCAGTGTCGACACGACGCGGGGATCCGCCCGCAGGTCACGGCTGAGCGCCACCATTGCCGAGGCGGCACCCAGGAGAAAGCTGAGCACGCCCGAGACGGAATCCAATCGGCTAAGCCGCGAAAACACCAAGCCGTTCCCAACACTAACGGTGATCAGAACCACGACAATGACCAGCGCGGGACCAAGAATCGTGTCTTGAGGGTGATCACCACTTGCGGTGTAACGTTTTCCGCGATGCTGGCACCGAGCAGAGCCATGCTCAACCGGTGCAGCGATACAGGCATCCCCGGCATGCCCGGGCGGAGCAAACCCCAGAGTAGGCTGACGACGAGCGGACCGATGAGCCACGCGGCGGGCATCTGCACGCGCTGGAAAATCCAGCCCCCGCTCACCGCGGTGAGCGGGGCTGCGAACAAAAATAGGCCCGCATCGATGCGTCGCCGCAGCTCATGGGTTTTCCACGGGATCGAGTGACCGTCTTTTCCTCCAGTTTGCCTGCCTTGATAAGCCGTCCATGAACGGCTGCACGGAAAGTTCACATGAATTTGCTAAGGATTCTGTGCGGCGGGGAATGCTTCCTTCCACGTGCTGGACCCCTCTCCACGTGCCCGGCCCTCGACAATATATTGTCATTCCGCATCGTGGTGGGCATGGCCTATTCCCATTTCGGATGTGGATCGCCGCGCGCTGCGTAGGAATTAGCACTCCCGTTCTCGAACGGGACATCGAAAAACCTCGGGCTAATCATCGTGTGGCAAGACCCTAGAGTCTATGGTTCACATGGTGCCGAAGTGAGCGAAGGAGGCCACCTGCTTCGGTGTCGGAAAATGCTCGTGAGCGGCTTGGGACAGTTGTCACTCTCATGTCAGGGTTTCCTGCGCCGTGGTGTGTCGCGGGCGGGTGGGCCATCGACCTGTTTCTCGGGCGGATGACGCGTGCCCACGACGACGTCGACGTCGCGGTCTTTCGCGAAGATCAGCGGGCCATTCATGACTGCTGGCCGCACTGGTCCAAGCAAAAAGTCGTCGCCGGCACCTTCCAGGACTGGCCCGCGGACGAATGGCTCTCGCTGCCGATTCACGAAATTCACATTCAGTCACCGGACGAGCCGCCCCGTGTAGTGGAGTTTTTGCTCAACGAGCGGGACGGCGAACGGTGGATTTTCCGTCGCAATCCTGCGGTAACATTGCCGATCGGGGAGTTGATCCGGACGGGTGCAGGCGGTGTTCCGATATTGGCGCCTGCGGTGGTGCTGCTCTACAAGGCGAAAAACCCGCGGCCGAAAGACGAAGAGGATTTTCAGGTCACGGTTCCGCATATGGCGGCAGGCGATCGGGAGTGGCTCGCTCGGGCATTGGAGCTCGTGCATCCCGCCCACGCGTGGCTCGCAAAGCTGTGACCGCCGTGGGACCGGAGCCCGGCACGAATCAGCCGGTGGGGGAGGCAACGCTGTGGACATCCAACAAGTGTGGCAGTTTGTCTTTTCGTTGGCGGACGTCGTCGAAGTTCCTCACCACGACAAATCATCGTTTCGGGTGCGTGGCAAAATTTTCGCGACGGTGCCGCCCGGGGAGCAGTTCCTTCACGTGGTGCTGGATGAAGACGTGGCTCGCTCGGTTTTGTCCGGAGGCCATGAATCGCTGGAGGAATTGTGGTGGGGCCAGCGCCTCTACGGTGTCCGGTTGAAACTGGACGGTGCCGATCAAGGGCTGGTCGAGACTTTGTTGGACGCCTCGGCCGTGAGGTTGCCTAATTTCTAGACGCTTCGCTCCGTTGGAATCGCGCTGGAACAACGCTGGAACAACGCTCGAGTAACGCTGGAATAACATGGAAGGCGGCGCTGCGCGTCGCCAACATCTTTTAGGCCTTGCAGAAGGAATTCGCCCTCTGTAGACAGAATTAACGGAAAAGTCAAAATGAAAACGGCGGGAGGGAGACACCTAATGAAACGCAGCGCATTGGTTGTTCGCGGCGTGTCGCTGGCGTGCCGCACATCACGTGTCCGCAATGCATCACGCGCATCGCTGGCTCGCAGCAGGTTACTTGTCCGCAGCGCTCCATTGTTGGTGGTCGTGTTGGCACTGTTGTTGTCGGGCTGTCTGGGATCGACCGGTGGGTTCGGGGATATATCCGTAACTTCGGATCCCGCGGGCGCTCGCATCTTTTTGGACGGCGAGGACACCGGTTTGACCACGCCGGCTGTGCTGGAGCAGTTAGAGTCCCAGATAGTGGTGTAAATTCCAGTCCGAGGGATTCCTATTGACAGGAATGGCCACGATTGGGTTCTATGCGTGTAGGACCATTACAACGCAAAGGAGGAACCCAACCATGGCCACTG
>QGSR01000281.1 GCA_003387805.1 Bacillota bacterium
ACCCGACCTTCGCGCATCCCCAGGAGTTCGTCAGCGTCCACGCCGAGCTGCAGGAGTACGGCGTGCTGCTGGTGCCGCGGCTGGTCATGGAGGGCGGGATGCTGCGCCTGACCGGGGCGGCGGTGGTGGAAGACGGCCGGCTCGTGGGCTGGCTGAACGACGAGGAAACCGAAGGAGCCAACTGGCTGCTGGGCCACGTGCTGCGGTCTCTCGTCGCCGTGCCGTGCCCCGTGGACGACGGTTCGCCCATCGCCGCCTGGGTGCGGCTGCACCGCCGCTCCGTCCGCACGCGCATGGAGGACGGGCTGCCCCGTTTTGACATTTTGCTGACGATGACGGCCTGGCTGGTCGACGCGGGCCGATGCCCCGTCGTTCCGGAGAAAGCCTCCGACCGGCGGCGCATCGAAGCCGAGCTGACGGCTGCCGTGAAGCGGCTGGCCGAAGCCGCCGTCAGGCGGGCGCAGCAGGAGCTCCGGGTGGACTACCTGCGCCTGCGGGAGGAGCTGCGGCGCGCGTTGCCCGCGGCCGCCGAGGAGCTGGACTGGAAGCAAACGTTTCCCGCCGTCCGCGTCGACGTCGACGTGCGGATGGCCGCGGGCGGCGTGGTGTTCCCCGGCGAATCGCTGCGGACGGTGCCGTATGACTAGGGAGCGCCGCGAAACAGCGGTTTTCCTAAACGCACGTGCATAAAGTATTTTTCGAAGGCCAGCTTGGCCAGCCACGGCAGGACGCCGGGCAGCACGGCGTGGGAGCGGGCGGGGCCGTGGCGCGGGGCGGGGCGGCGCCATGTCAGCAGGCCCCGGCCGGGGCCCAGGTCGAGCATGCAGCCCAGCAGCGACGAGTATTCGGCGGGGCGGCGTTGGCCGCCGGCAGCACCGCCCGCGGCACCGACGGCGGCACCGCCGGCGGCATCGACAGCGGCGACGGCGGCGGCGATGTTGGCCGCGGCCACCCGGGCCTGCTGTTCGGCCATCAGGCCGGTTTTCGGCCCGGGAAACGCCACGCAGTCCCCGGCGGCGAACACGTTGGGGTAAGCCGGGCTGCGCATGGTGCGATCCGTCACAACGAAGCCGTCCTCGTCCGTGAGGCGGGGAACGGCGCGCACCGCCGGGGCGCCTTGGTAGGCGGGAACGTAGACGAGTAGGTCACTGCGGAGACTGGCCCCGCCGGCCAGCCTGACCCAGCGGTCCGCCGCCCGCTGGACGAAGGTGCCGGGGAAAAAGCGGACGTTGGCCTCGTCCAGCCACTTTTGCATGATGCGGCCGGCCTTGGCGCCGCCGATGTCGTAGGGCCGCTTCTCGTATGACACAAAGGCCAGCGGGGAGCGGCCGCGCAGGCCGCGCCGCCGCAAGAACGCATCCAGCTGGAAGACCAACTCGTAGGTGGCGCACGTCAGCGGCGAACCCGGCTGAAAGGCGATGACGACGGGGCCGCCCGCGAACCGTTCCAGCGCCTGCTGCAGACGCACGCTGTCGTCGAGCCACAAGGGAGCCCAGCCGCGGCCGCCCAAGCCGGCGGGCCGGCGCGGCGGCGACGTGCCGCCCAGCGCGATGAGCAGAAAGTCGTAGCCGAAGCGGCCGCGCCGGGTAATGACCGCGTTTTTCCCGGGATCGATGTGCTGGACCTCGTCGTGGACGAACTCGGCGCCTATTTTTTCCAGCAGGGGAGCGCGCGGCACCCACGTGTCCTCGGGACGGCGCTGACCCGTGATGACCCACGGCAGCGACGGGCGGAATTCGAAGCGGGGCGAGCGGTCGATGACGGTGATGCGGACCCGGTCGCCCGCCAGGCGGCGCAGCGTGTGCGCGGCCTCCAGGCCCGCAAAGCTGCCGCCTAAAATCAGCACGTGGGCCATGCCGTCGCTCCTCTCGCGTCGTGCCTGCCTTGCTAGTGTTTGAGGCGCCGGCCGGCGTTATAAGAGGGGGCGCATGGCAGAGCCTGCAGCAGGATCTGCTTGTGAAAAGGCGAACAAGTTAGCGCCGGCACGCGGCGCCCACGGGATGACACGGGGGGTGGGTGCGCCGCGGTTTTTGTTTTCGGCCGGAGCACGTCAGCCGGACTACGGGCCCGCCGCCGGGCGTGCGGGCGCGGGAGGGGGAGCTTGATGACGCAGCGGGAAACGACCGGCGCCACGGCAGGCCTTCGCATGAGCGGCGCCACGGCGGGCCTTGGCACCACGGCCGCCGGCGCGGAGACGGCCATTTCCGTGGAGGGCATCGTCAAGCGCTACGGACAGCTCACCGCCGTCAACAACATTTCTTTCACGGTGCGCAAGGGCGAGACGTTCGGCCTGCTGGGGCCCAACGGCGCCGGCAAGACCACGACGCTGGAAATTATTGAAGGGCTGCGCAAACCCGACGAAGGGCGGGTCGTCGTCCTGGGCGTTGACGTGGCCGCGGAGCCGCGGCGGGCCCGGGCCCTCATGGGCATCCAGCTGCAGGAGGCCGGATTGTTCGACCGGCTGACCGTGGCCGAGACGATTCGCTTGTTCTCCACGTTCCACCGGAAGAGCCTGCCCGTGGACACGCTCATCCGGCGGCTGCAGCTGGAGGAGAAGGCGAAAGCCCGGGTGGACACTTTGTCGGGCGGGCAGCGGCAGCGGCTGTCCATCGCGTTGGCCCTCGTCAACGACCCGGAGGTCGTGATTTTGGACGAGCCGACCACCGGGCTGGACCCGCAGGCGCGGCGGCATCTTTGGGAGATCATCCGCTCCATCCGGGACGAAGGGCGGACCATCGTGCTGACCACGCATTATATGGAAGAAGCCGAGGCGCTGTGCGACCGGGTGGCCATCGTGGACCACGGCGAGCTCATCGCGCTGGACACCCCGGGCAGCCTCATTCAGCGGTACGCGCCGGGCGTCAAGGTGTTCGTGGCTCCGGCCGAAGGGCAGAGCGCCGGGACCGCCGCGGCCGCCGACGCAGCGCATGACGCCGCCGCCGGGGCTGCCGCCGGGTCCGCCGGCGCCGCTGACGGTGACGCCGCCGCGGACGCCGGGGCCGCTTCCGGGCGCGACGCCTGGACCGGGGCGCTCCGGTCGCTGCCCGGCGTGCACGACGTGGTGGCCGGCTTCGACGAAGACGAGACGGTGGGCTACACCAACGCCTTTGACGAAACCATCGACCCCTTG
>QGSR01000282.1 GCA_003387805.1 Bacillota bacterium
GTTGCGGTCCAGTCGGTGGAGTTTGACGAGCATTTGCCGGTGCAGTATTTGACCGGCTCCGCCGGTGCGGTGCTCCACCCTGAGTGCCGCGTGGCGTGCACCCGCCAGCCGCGCGCCCGGGAGATCGCACTGGACGCGGACGGCGTCGTGCAGGTGCTGGTGGAGGACGGGTACGCGGCCGAGGTCATCGGTGAAACCACGCTGTGGGTGCCGGTATACGCGGGCGTCGGGTCCGGCGGCGACGACAAGAAGACGCTGGAACTCTGGGAGGTCATGGACAGCGAGTTGGACGACGAGTTCGACGATGACCTGGTCGACGACGAGCTGGACGCCGGCATCGACGAAGAGCTTAAAGAGGAAGTCAACCGCTGACCCCTGCTGGGTGATTACGAGCCCCCATCCGGGGGCTCGACCTTTGCGCGGGAGTCCGCACGGGAAAGGGGACTACCCTCAGCATGCCGGTTGTCCACCCCGTTCTCATCGGCGCGACGCCGCACGCCACCCGCCGTGAATTGTTCGTGCCGGCCTCCGTGGCGGCGCGACTCGGGCTTGCGTCCGGCGAGGTCCAGATCGGCGCAGGGCTGCTGCGCCAGCCGGCGCGGGCGGTGGTGGTACCCGACCGGCCGGGGCAGGCGACACCCCAGGTCGTCATGGATCCGGCCCTTCTGGACGAACTGCACGTGCCCCACGGGACCCGCCTGCACCTGCGCTTTGATCCCGAACGGCGGATGCTGCACCTTGGGCCCTTCGTCGGGATTCTCGCCCTGCGGGTGCGCCGCGGGCCCCTCTACGGCGAACATGACCCCTTCTTCCGCGCCCTTACCCGCTGGGGCGAACGGCTGGCCATCGGCGCCTACATGTTCGCACCCAGGGACGTGAACTGGGAGCGCCGCCTCGTGCACGGCTACACCTACAGCGGCCTGTGGCCTTTGGGCCGCTGGCGGCGCGGCGTGTTCCCGTTTCCGGACGTGGTGTACGACCGGATCCAGACCCGGCGCACCGAGTGGAGCGCGCCATACATGCGCTTCCGGGAGCGGCTGGCCAAGCACGTGCCGGCTTGGTTCAACGAGACCGGATTCTTTGACAAGTGGCGCATGCACCAGGAGCTCTCCAAAAGCCCCGCCCTCGCGCGGCTTCTGCCCCAAACCGAGCGTTACAGCAGCCCGGCGCAGCTGGAACGCTTCTTGCGTGCGGGACGGGCGGTGTTTTTCAAGCCCATCGGCGGCAGCCTCGGCCTCGGGATCGTGTGCGTGCGCCGCACCGCTAGCGGCTATAGCCTGGCTTTCCAGCTGAAAGACAGGGCCGTCGTCCAGCATGTGCCGAGCCTGGCCCGGGCGGCGGCCAAGGTCGACCGGGCCATTCGCGGCCGTCCCTACATCATCCAACAGGGCCTGCCCCTGGCCACCTGGCAAGGCCGTCCCTTTGACGTGCGCATCCTTATGCAGCGGTCCCAGCGGGGGCAATGGGCCATGACCAAGATGTACGCCCGCATCGCGGCACCCGGCAGCTTCACGGCCAACTTGAGCCGCGGGGGCCAGGGCGCCAGGGCGGGGGCCCTCTTGCGCCGCCTATTTGGGGCGCGGGCTGGGCAGCTGCTTCGACAGCTTTACGCGACCGGATTGGAGTGCGCGCGGGAGATCGAGCGGACGTTGAGCGGCACCGTGGGCGAGCTGGGGCTGGACTTGGGAATCGACCGGCTGGGGCGCATCTGGCTCATTGAGGTCAACTCCAAGCCGTTCCTGCAGATGACCCGGGAGGCGGGCTCGCCCCACATCTTGGGCCTGTCGGTGCAGCGGCCGCTGCGTTTCGCCCGCTACTTGGCCGGCTTTGAAAACGGCGGACCCGTCCAGGTCGCCGACGAAAGGGAGCGAGCGTGAGTATGGCGCGGGCAGTGTTGGGCATCCTGACGACTTACCCCGACGGTTCCTCGGTGCGGGGACCCCGCTGGCCCCAGTGGCGCACTTTCTCCGAGATCATCCGCGCCGGGCGCGAGCACGGGGTCTTGGTCTACGTGTTTTCTCCCGGCGGCGTCGACTGGCGCCGCCGGCAAGTGCTGGGCTGGCGGGTCAGCGCCCAGGGGCCCCGGCAGTGGCATGCCCGCTGGTTTCCCATGCCGGACGTCGTCTACAACCGCGTGCCGACCCGTACCGCGGAAGGCAAGCCCTCCGTCCGCGAGTGCCTGCGCCGGCTCAGGCGTGAGCTGGACGGGCGCGTCTTCAACCCCCACTACCTCAACAAAGCCATGCTCAGCCGGGCTCTTGGCCGCGACCCAGAGCTGGCCGGCCATCTGCCGGCGACCATCCCGCTGCGGGACGGTGCCCGCCTGCGGCAGTTCGTGGAAGAGCACGGGCGGGTCTACCTCAAAGCCGTGGGCGGGAGCCTCGGCAACGGCACGATGGAGATCTCGCCCGGCGCGCGCGGTCGCTGGCGGCTGCGCTACAACCCCAGCTTCGGCCGCACCCGTACCGCCTACCTGCCGTCCTGGGACGCCTTGTGGGACGCGGTGACGAGGCTGGTGCGGGGCCGGCCGTATTTGGCCCAGCAAGCCATCCGGCTGGCGAAGGTGAACGGCCGGCCCTTTGACCTGCGCCTGTTGGTGCAAAAAGAACCCAGCGGCCAGTGGCGGTTTACCGGCGGCGCGGCCCGCGTCGCCGGCCCCGGGCAGATCACGACCCACGTACCCAGGGGCGGGCGACGCATGCCCATGGACGAAGCCCTGGTCACCGCCTTCGGCGACGGCGCGGCCCGGATCTTGAGCGCCCGGGCGGCCGCCCTGGCCGAGCGGGCCGCGCGGGCCATGGAGGCCTCACTCGGGCGCGACTTCATGGAAATGTCCCTGGACCTAGGAATCGACGACCGGCAGCGCCTTTGGATCTTTGAACTGAACTCCAAGCCGTTGCGGTTCGACGAGCGGGACATCCAGCGCCGCTGGGTCGAGAACCTGATTCAATACGTCACCGCGGTCGCCGAGGAGAGCCGGCCGCTCAAGACCCGGTCCGCCGCCGCACGGCCGCGCCTAGAAGTGCCGGAACCCCGAATCCTCGAGCGGCCGCAGGCGGCCGTCGGGCTGGCGCACATGCACCCCGCGCCACTCATCGACGACCTCGCCGCTGCCGGTATA
>QGSR01000283.1 GCA_003387805.1 Bacillota bacterium
GACTTGGGCGTGGGCTACCGGCCGGGCGCCCGCTTCGGGCCGCGCGCCGTGCGGGAAGCGTCCACCCGCCTGGGCCCTTTGGGAACCGACGGCTTCTTTCACATCGAAAGCGGCCGCCGTCGCCTGTCGGGCGTGGCCGTCGTCGACGCGGGTGACGTGGACGTGCTGCGGACGCAGCCCGAGGCCAGTCTGGACGCCATCGAGGAGGCCGTGGCCAGGCTGGCGCAGGCGGGCGCCTTCCCCGTCATCATCGGCGGCGACCACTCGCTGACCGGCCCCGCCGTGCGCGGGCTGGCGGGGCGGGGGCCCTTCAGCATCTTGCAAATCGACGCGCACCTGGATTTCACCGATGACGTGGCCGGCAGCGGCCACACCAGCAGCAGCCCGCTGCGCCGGGCCGCGGAAGCGGGCCACGTGCAGCACATCATCCAGGTCGGTTTGCGGGGGCTGCGGGCTCCGGAGCCGGCGTACCGCGACGCGCTGGCGCTCGGCAACACCCTCATCACGCGCGGCGAACTGCGGCGGGCGGCGGGCTGGGAAAAGCTGGAGGAAGCCCTGGCCCGGACGGAGCGGCTCTACATCACCGTGGACATGGACGCGTTCGACCCGTCCATCGCCCCGGGCGTGTCGTCGCCGGAGCCGGACGGGCTGGACTACCGCGAAGTGATGGACATTTTGACCATGGCGGCGGGCCGGGCCGACATCGTGGCCTTCGACGTGGTCGAGACGAACCCGTTCCTCGATCCGGGCGGCAACACGGCGTACCTGGCCGCGGCCGTGGCCCTGGAGCTGCTGGCGCTGAAGTTTGATCCGCAGCCCGGCCGCGGGCGGCGGCAAAGGGAGTGAACGCGTTGACCATATTCGACCTGTTTTGGCTCTTCCTCATCCTGAGCTGGATGCTCCCGGCCTACCAGCGCTGGCGCACCGTGCAGCAGCGGCTGGCCATGACGCAGAAGCTGCGGCGCATGCGGGGCTCCCGCATCATCACGCTGATTCACCGCCAAGAGTCGTTCGGTTTTCTCGGGCTGTTTCAGCGCCGCTTCATCAGCATCGAAGACTCGGAGCAAATTTTGCGGGCCATCCGGAGCACCCCGAAGGACGTGCCCATCGACTTGATTCTGCACACGCCCGGCGGCCTCGTGCTGGCTTCGGAGCAGATCGCCCGGGCGCTGCAGAAGCACGAGGCGCGCACGGCCGTGTTCATTCCGCACTACGCCATGTCCGGCGGCACCATGATCGCCCTGGCCGCGGACGAGCTGTGGATGGACGAGCACGCGGTGGTCGGGCCCATCGATCCGCAGATCGGGGGCTACCCGGCCGCGTCCATTCTCAAGGTCGTGGAGGAGAAACCCATCAGCGAAGTGGACGACAACACGCTCATTATGGCGGATTTGGCCCGCAAAGCGGTGCGCCAGGTGGAGGACACCGTCACGGACTTGCTGAAGGGCAAGTTCCCCGAGGAGCGGGCGCGGGAGCTGGCCCGCACGCTGACCGAAGGGCGCTGGACCCACGACTACCCCATTCGGGCCGACCAGCTGCAGGAGATGGGCTTTACCGTCCGCACCGACCTGCCGGAGGAGATTTACGCGCTGATGGACCTGTACCCGCAGCCGCAAAACCAGCGGCCGTCGGTGACTTATTCGCCGCTGCCGCCCACGGGAAGGCCCAACGAGGAGCAATGACGGCGCGGTCCGGGCCCTCGAAACGCCGCCGCATCCTCATCGTCAACGCCGACGACCTGGGGCTCAGCGACGGCGTCACCGCCGGCATTGTAAAGGCATGGCAAGAAGGCGTGGTCACGTCCACGTCCGCGCTGGTCAACATCGAGGGCGCGCCGGAGCGCATCGCCCGGGTGCACCGGGAGCATCCGGACCTGCCCATGGGCCTGCACCTGAACATCAACGACGGGCGGCCGGTGCTGCCGCCCGAGCAGGTGCCGACGCTGGTCAAGCCCGACGGGCAGTTTTACTCCATCGACGAAATTCCGCTGCAGCTGCCGCGCATCCGCCACGACGAGCTGGCCGCCGAGCTGCGGGCCCAGGCGGCGCTGCTGGCGTCTTTGGGCGTGCGCTTCACCCACATCGACTATCACCAGCACATCGTCGTGCTGTACACGCCCTTTTACCGCTGCGTCATCGAGCTGGCGAAAGAGTACGGCGTGCCGGTGCGACAGCCCGTGCCCGCGTCGCTGATCGGCGCGATGCGTTTCGAGAGCAAGACGAAGGACGCGGCGCTGCGGACCATGGTCCGCTTCGGGCTGCGCCATCCGCTTTTGGCCGCCCGGCTCGTGCGCCACATGACGCCCGCCGCGGTGCGCCGCCAGGGCGAGGCGCTGCGGGCGGCCGGCGTGTCGGCGCCGGATTTGTTCATCGACGGCTTTTTCCGCAACGCGACCGTGGAAAACTTTATTTCCATGCTCCGGCAGCTGCCCGCGGGCGTCAGCGAACTGCTGACGCACCCGGGCGTCGTGGACGACGGCTTGCGCCGCTCCGGCGGCGCCTACATCAACGAGCGAGCCGTGGAGCTGGCCGTGCTGACCGACCCCCGGGTGCGCCGGGCCGTGGCCGACGAAAACGTGGAGCTGGCGTCGTTCCGCATTTTCGCCGGGCCGTAGCGTTGCAGCCAGCGGCCGGGCGGCCGGCTCGGGTTTGGCGCCGGACGCCCGGCCCTCATTCGGCATCCGCGCCGAGGCCGGCGCCACGGCCGCGGCTCACGTCTCGGTTTCAGGGGCAGGCTCGAAGCCGGGTTTAAGGCCCGCCTCAGATTCGGAGCAGGCGCCAGCCGTCAGCGCCTCCAGCCGGGCCTCGGCCTGCGGGTCCATGATGAGGGCCTCGGCCGCCTCGATGTCGCCGGCCACGACCCGATCGTCCTCCAGCGCCGGCACCGCCGCCCGCACCATCTCGTAAATCGCCGCCGTGCCTTGGCCCAGCCCGACCGGACCTCCCGACAAGTCCACCGCCTGCGCCGCGCAGGCCAGCTCCACGGCCACGACCCGGCGGCTGTTTTCCAGCACGCTGCGGGCTTTGCGGGCGGCGATGGTGCCCATGCTGACGTGATCCTCTTGATTGGCCGACGTGGGGATGGAGTCCACCGACGCCGGGTGAGCCAGCACCTTGTT
>QGSR01000284.1 GCA_003387805.1 Bacillota bacterium
GCTTCGGCCTGGCCCAGCTGCACCAGCTCCGGGGGCGCGTCGGACGGGACGGGCGGCAAGCCTACTGTTTCCTGATCGCCGATCCCGCCACGGACGCGGCCCGCCGGCGTCTGCACGCCGTGCGTGGGTCTACCGACGGCTTCGCGCTGGCCCAGGCCGACCTGGAGCTTCGGGGTCCCGGCGAGCTTCTGGGCGTCCGGCAGGCGGGGCTGCCGGACTTGTCGCCGCTGGCCCGCGAGGCGCCGGGCGCCGTCGCGGAAGCGGCCGACCGGGCGGTGCGGAATCTTTTGTCCTCCGGCGCGACGGGTGCGGGCGGGCTCAGCGAGTCCCTGCGCCGGCGGCTGGAGAAACGCTTCGGCATGGCCGCACTGGCCGACGAAGGGCCGGGGGTGTGACCATGCGGGTCATCGGCGGCAGCCGGCGGGGCCTGCGCCTGGCCGCGCTGCCCGGCCGGGCCACCAGGCCGACGGCCGATCGGGTGAAAGAAGCCCTGTTCAACATCCTCGCGGCGCGGGTCCCCGGCGCCCGCGTGCTGGACCTGTTCGCCGGCACGGGCGCTTTGGGCATCGAGGCGCTGAGCCGGGGCGCCGCGTCCGCGTGCTTTGTGGAGCGGTCGCCCAAGGCCGCCCGCGTGCTGCGGGCCAACGTGGAGAAGGCCCGCTTTCAGGCCCAAGCCCGCATCGTGGCGGGCGACGTGCTGCGGGTCCTGCCCCGGCTGGCGGAGGAAGGCGCGTCCTTCGACCTGATTCTCATCGACCCGCCTTACGGCCGGGGGCTGGGCGTGCGCAGCGCCGCGTCGGCGGCCGCACTGGGCCTGCTCTCCCCGGGCGGCGTCGTCGTCATCGAGCACGAAGCGGAAGAGGACATGCCCGACAATATCGAGAATTTGGTCAAGATCAGAAGCGCCCGCTACGGCCGGACCGTATTGAGCTTTTTCCGCCTCGGCGGGGCCGAGGACGTGCAGGGAGGCGGCGGATGATGCGCATCGGCATTTGCCCGGGCAGTTTCGACCCCATTACGCTGGGACATCTGGACATCATTCGGCGGGCTGCGCGCCTGTTCGACGTGCTGTACGTGGCGGTGCTGGACAACCCCAGCAAACGGCCCCTCTTCACGGTGGAAGAGCGGCTGGAGCTTTTGGAGGAGGCGACGGCGGATTTGCCGTCGGTGCGGTGCGAGTCGTTTTCCGGGCTGCTGGTGGACTACGCGGCCGACAAGAACGCGACGGCCATCGTGCGGGGCGTGCGCAGCCCGTCGGACTGCGAGTACGAGCTGCAGATGGCGACCATGAACCGGCAGCTGTCGCCGGGCCTGGAGACGCTGCTCTTGCCCACCGCGCCCGAGTACGCGCACATCCGCTCCAGCCTTGTCAAAGAAGTCGCTTTGTTCGGCGGCTCCGTGGACCAGTGGGTTCCCGGGCACGTCGGCCGCCGCTTGTACGCGAAACTGCGCGCGAAAGAAGGTGCGGACCGTTGAACCGGATGAATTTGCTTCTTCTGCTGGATCGCCTGGAACAGCTGGTGCAGGAAGGGCCGCGCATGCCCATCGGCGGGCGGGCGCTGGTCAACGCCGAGGAGATGCTGGATCTCATCGACAAAATCCGCGAGTCGCTGCCGGAGGAGGTGCGCCGCGCGGACCGGCTGGCCAGCGAGTCGGAGCGGGTGATGGACGCGACCCGGAGCGAAGCCGAGCGCATCATCCGCGAAGCGCAGGAATACGCGGCCAAGCTGGTCAGCGAATCGGAAGTGCTGCGCCGGGCGCAGGAAGAGGCGAGGAAAATCGTGGAACAGGCCCACCAGCGGGCCCGGGAGCTGGAGGAAGGCGCGGACAATTACGCCGAGGGCGTGCTGCGCAGCCTCCAGGAGTCTCTCGAACGGACGCTCCGCACCGTGAAGCAAGGCCGCAGCGAGCTGCAGCGAGGCGGCGGCGCGGGCACCGCCGCCGGGGCGTAGCGGGCGTCAGCGGACGCGCGCCCAAAACGCGGCCACCCGCCGCGCGGCCGCGCCCGCGGCCACGGGGACCAGCATGGCCAAGCCCAGCTGCGTGGCGGACGCGGTCGCGTGAAACAGCGTGGCGGGAAAACCTAGAGCCTGCACGGCCCACGCGGGCGCCAGGGCCGGCACGGCGCCCACGTTGATCACGCCCAGGGCCGGGCCCATGAGCACCCACGCAAACGCAGCAGCCAGCGCCCCGTGCAGCGCCCGGGCGGCGATGTAGGGGACGACGCGGATGTTCGTGCCGCGAACCATGGCCGCAACCTGCGCGTGGACCGACAGCCCGCTCCAGGCGATAATGCCGGCCGCGGCCACGGCCCGCTGGGTCAGGGGCGCGTTGGCGGCCGCCGCGGCTTGCGCGCCGTTGGTAATTTCCACCAATCCTTTGACGACGGCCTCGATGAGCGACACGTCCACGCCCCGGGCCGCGGCCAGCGGCGCGAGGGCCGCGGTCAGGCGCCCCGTCACGCCGGCCACGGCCAGCATCCGAATAAGGACGGAAAACATGATAATGGTGCCGCCTACGAACAGCAGCGCGCTCATGGTTTCCTTGACGGCGTCGCCAAACAGCGTTCCCAGGGGCCGGCCGTCTTTCAGGCGCGCTTCGTGCATGGCCGCGAAAGCTCGCGACCAGACGGTGCCCCGGCGGGGCGGGTCCGCCGTCTCGGGCCCGCGGCGGGCGTGGAACCGCATGAGCAGGCCGACGCAAACGACGGCCGCGTAGTGGCTGGCGGCCAGCGGGCCGCCCAGCTCGGGCAGGCCGAACATGCCTACGGCCACGGCGCCCACGAGGAACAGCGGGTCGGCCGTGTTGGCGAAGGCCACCAGGCGCTCGCCCTCGACGCCCGTGGCCAGCCGGGCCCGGGTCAGATCCCCGGCGACTTTCGCGCCCAGCGGATACCCCGCGGCCAGGCCGATGGCCACCGCGAAGGCGCCGGCGCCGGGCATGCGAAACAGCGGCCGCATGAACGGTTCGAGGAGGACGCCGATAAAGTGCACGACGCCCAGGCCGATCATCATCTCGGCCAGCACGAAAAAGGGCAGCAGGGCGGGCAGGACCACCTCGAACCACAGCCTGAGGGGGCGCAGCGATGCACCGAACGGGTCTTCGGGGTACAGG
>QGSR01000285.1 GCA_003387805.1 Bacillota bacterium
GCCCACGCCCGGCGCGGCCGTGCGCGACGTGGCGCTGGCGGGGGAAAGCCTGCCGCAAAAATCGACGTACTATTGGCCCAAACTGCTGACGGGCCTCGTCATGAGCGACCTGGACAGCCCCGTCGGGCTCTGATATAATCTCTGCAAAATCTCACAGGGGGATGCTGATTTTGGACAAAATTGCCGGCGAAGCCATGACTTTCGATGACGTGTCCGTCGTCCCCCGCTACTCCGCCGTCATGCCGGGCGAAGTCGATACATCCACCTGGCTGACGAAAAAGATCCGGCTCAACATCCCGCTGGTCAGCGCGGCCATGGACACGGTGACCGAGGCCAACCTGGCCATCGCCCTGGCGCGGGAAGGCGGCTTCGGCGTCATCCACCGCAACCTGGACATCGAGACTCAGGCCGGCGAGGTGGACAAGGTCAAGCGGTCCGAGAGCGGCATCATCGTGGACCCCATTTCGCTGTCGCCGCAGCACCGCGTCCGGGACGCCCTGGACATGATGGCCCGCTACCGCATCTCGGGCGTGCCCATTACGGACGAAACCGGCCGCCTGGTGGGCATTCTCACCAACCGCGACCTGGTCTTCGAGACGGATTTCGACCAGCCCATCGACAACGTGATGACCAAGGAAAACCTCATCACCGCGCCGGTGGGCACGACCCTGGCCGAAGCGCAGCGCATTCTGCACAAGCACCGCATCGAGAAGCTGCCGCTGGTGGACGAAAACTTCAAGCTGCGGGGCCTGATCACCATCAAAGACATCAAGAAGGCCAAGCAGTACCCGCTGGCGGCCAAAGACGAAAAAGGCCGGCTGCGGGTGGGCGGCGCCGTGGGCGTCGGGCCCCAGCACAAAGAACGGGCCCGGGCGCTGGTGGACGCGGGCGTGGACGCGCTGGTGCTGGACACCGCCCACGGGCACTCCAAGTCCGTTCTGGACATGGTGTCCTGGCTGAAGGGCGAGTTCGGCGACAAGGTGGAAATTCTCGCGGGCAACGTCTCCACGGGCGAAGGCACCAAGGCGCTCATCGAGGCCGGCGCGGACTGCGTCAAAGTGGGCCAGGGCGGCGGCAGCATCTGCACGACCCGGGTCGTGGCCGGCATCGGCGTGCCCCAGGTGACGGCGGTGCTGCAGGCCGCGGAGGCCGCGGCCGAGTACGGCGTGCCCATCATGTCCGACGGCGGCATCCGCTACTCGGGCGACATCGTCAAAGCCATCGCCGCGGGCGCGTCGACGGTCATGATCGGCAGCTTGTTCGCCGGGACCGAGGAGGCGCCGGGCGAGGTGGAGATGTACCAAGGCCGCAGCTACAAGGTGTACCGGGGCATGGGCTCCATCGGCGCGATGCGGGCCGGCAGCGGCGACCGCTACTTCCAGGACACGTCGGAGCCCAGCCAGCGGGACCGCAAGCTGGTGCCCGAAGGCATTGAAGGGCGCGTGCCGTACAAGGGGCCTTTGGCCGACACGGTGTTCCAGCTGGTGGGCGGGCTGCGGGCCGGCATGGGCTACGTGGGCGCCGCCACCATTGAGGAGCTGCAGAAGAACACCAAGTTCGTGCGGCTGACCCACGCGGCCGTGACGGAAGGCCATCCCCACGACGTGCACATCACGAAGGAGGCGCCGAACTACTGGCTGTAGTTCCGCCCGAACGCGGCGTCATCCGAGACAGTCTGATGGTCCCGCTCCTCGTCATCGCCGTCGGCATGTTCCTGGTCCCGCTGCTGGCGGGCGCCGTCATCGAAGCGGCCGGCGAAGGGCTAGGCTATGACATGAACCATCCCTTCGCCGTGGCGGCGCGCCACACGCTGATGACCGTCGCGCAGGGCGCCGCCCTCATTGTGCTGACGCTGCGGAGGGTCACCGGCCGGAGCGGGCTCAGCCTGCCCAAATCCAGCCTGGGCCTGCGCCGCGAGGGCTGGCGGGCGGAAGTGGACACCGGGCTGCGCTGGGGCGTGCTGGTCCTCATCGTCAACATGGCCACGGCCTGGCTGGTCCGCCCGCTGTATCGCCTCTTCATGAGCGAGGAGGCCTTCCAGGCGCAGATGCGCCTGGAAACCGGCGAGTTCGGCTGGCTGGCGGCGCAGGGCGCGCCCGGCTGGATTCTCGGTCTTTTTGTTTTTGTGGCCGTGGTGCTGGCGCCCGTCAGCGAGGAGCTGTTTTTTCGGGGGTATTTGCACGCCGTCTTCAGGCACCGGGCTCCCGGCCACGCGCTGTTCCTCAGCAGCCTCGTCTTTGCCGCCTTGCACTTGTACATCATCCATTTCGTGCCGGTTTTCTTCATCGGGCTTCTGCTCGCGGCGCTCTACGAACGCCGGGGCAGCTTGATCGCTCCCATCGTGGCCCACGCGTTTTCCAACGGCGTCGTCGCCCTTGTTTCCCTCCTTCAGGGCTGGCTTCAGGCCGGCTGACGGCCGCGCCGGCCTGCCGCCGGGCGTTCTGCGCGGCGGCCGCCTCCGGGCCGCACCGGCGGACCTGCTGCGGCATACGCTGGCGGGAGACGGGCCGCTCGCGCCGCGGCCCGGCGCTGGACGGCGGGGGTGATGGCGACGGCTTTGTTTCTTGCCTTCCTGCTGGGGTTTACCGTGGCCTTGCTGCTGCTGGCCGTCTGGGTGCCCGAGTGGCCGCCGAGGCGGCGCCGTCCGCCCAGGCCGCCGTGCTGAGCAAGGCGGTGCGCGCGCGGCCACATGGCGGGCGGCGGCAGGAGACGTCCGGGCAAAATCGAACACGTGGGCAGAGCCCCGGCGACGGCGGCCCATTCTGATCGGACAAGGTGAGGCTCGGCATTGATTGGAACCGTGCAGACGTGGGAGACGTACGCGCCCGGCGAGAGGCGGCGGGCCCTGGCGGAGTCGGGCCTGGGCCCCGTGGAGCCGCATGGCCCGTACCACGTGGCCCTGCTGGAGGACTGGTGCCCCGAGTCACTGGCGCTGCTGGAGGACGTGCTGACCCGGCGCGGCGGCGTCGTGCGGGGCGGCGGGCGGCGGCGGGGCCCGGCCCCGGGGCCGGGGGCGCTCTGGCGGGGGCTGCCCGGGGGCCGCGGGGCCGCGCCGCCGCCGCGCGGGGGGGCGCGCGGGCGCGGGGCGGGGGCGGGGCGCGTCGCGCG
>QGSR01000286.1 GCA_003387805.1 Bacillota bacterium
GAAAGGGCGCGACGGCCCCCGCCGCGGCCCGGGGGGGGGCGCGCCCGCCAATGCCCGAAAACCGACCCTTCCCCGCCCGGTCCAGTGGCCGGACCACCGGGCGGCCGGCCTCAAAGTGGTCCAGTGGCCGGACCGGCCGTATTTTCGACGTGAATGCGCCCGATTTCTCGGCAAAACGGCGACCCTCATGACGGCGGTCCGGTGGCCGGACCAGTCTGCGCGCCTCCGAAGATTGGTCCAGCAACTGGACCACAGTGCGAGACGACGTTTTCACATGCATACCTCCCCGCTCGACCCCGCTCGACCCCGCTCGAGTCCGCCTGACGGCGACCCCGGTGCAGCCCCGCACAGGCGGCCGCCCGGCGCCGGCGTCAGCCTTTGACCCCGCCCTGGGTCAGGCCCGAGATGAGCTGCTTCTGCAGCAGCATAAAAATCGTCACGATGGGAATCGACGCGATGAGCGCGCCCGCCGAGAACACGCCCCAGCGCCGGGCATACTGGTCGCCGATGAACAGGTTCATGCCCACGGCCAGCGTCAGCTGCTCATTGCTTTGCAAGAGCACCCGCGCCAGGATGTAATCCGAATACGTCCCGATGAACGTCAGGATAAACACGACCACCAAAATGGGCCGCACCAGCGGCAGCACGATGCGCGTGAACGTCGTAAACCGCGACGCCCCGTCGATGAACGCCGACTCCTCCAGCTCCTTCGGAATCGTGTCGAAGTAGCCTTTCATCAGCCACGTGTTGATGCCGATGGCGCCGCCCAGGTACACCATCACCAGCCCCGCGTGGGTGTTGAGGCCCAGCCCCGGCACGTAGCGGCCGATGGAAAGCAGCAGCAAGTAGATGGACACCACGGCCAGCACCTGGGGAAACACCTGCACCAAAATCAGCGCGAACAAGCCGGCCCGCCGCCCGCGGAAGCGGAACCGCGAAAACGCGTACGCCGCCAGAGCGCACAAGAACACGGAGATGACAGCATTGGCGCCCGACACTTTGATGCTGTTCCACATCCACGTAAAGAACGGATACCGCGGCTCCTGCGCCAGCATCCTGTAATTGTCCAGCGTCGGCGCGATGGGCACCACCGACTGCTGCACCAGCGTGTTGGTGCCGTCAAACGACGCGGACACCACCCACACGATGGGGAAAAACGTAAACGCCAGCGCGGCCCAGATGAACAGGTGGCGCCAAACGTGTCCCCACAGCGACAGCTTATGCACCGTGGTCCACCTCCTCCAGCGCCCGGGTGAAGCGGAAGTTCAGGTACGTGATGGTGCCTACGATGAAAAAGATGAGCAGCGACACCGCGGCGGCCAGGCCGTAGTCGGCGCCCCGCCCGCCTTCAAAGGCCAGGCGGTACGTGTACGAAATCAAGATGTCCGTCGCGCCCGCGGGCGTCACCGCGCCGGCGATGGGCGGCCGGCCCCGGGTCACCAGGTAGATCACCGTAAAGTTGTTGAAGTTGTAGGCGAAGGACGAAATGAGCAGCGGCGCGATGGACGTCATCAGAAGCGGAAACGTCACGTAGCGGAACTGCTGCCACGGCCGGGCGCCGTCGCAGTACGCCGCCTCGTACAGCTCCGGCGAAATGCTCTGCAGCGCGCCCAAAGACACGATCATCATGTACGGGTAGCCCAGCCACAGATTCACGATGAGCAGGGCGATTTTCGCCCAAAACGGATCCTGCAGCCACGGTATCGTCGTATCAAACAGCGCCTGCACGATGCGATTGACCTGGCCGAACTCGGTGTTGAAGAGGCCTCGCCACACCAGCGCGCTGACGAACGCGGGAATGGTATACGGCAGGATCAGGAGCGACCGGTACAGCCCTTTCAGCTTCATGGCCGGGTGGTTGAGCACCAGCGCCAGTGCCAGGCCCAGCGTGAACGTCAGCACCACGCTGCCCGCGGCCCACACGAACGTCCAGGTGAACACCTGGAAAAACGGCCCCGAAATGGCGGGGTTGGTCAGCATGCGCACGTAGTTGTCGAAGCCCACCAGCGTGCGGAAACCGGGCAGCAGCCGCTCGCCGTCGGGCGCCGTGAAGAAGCCGTCCTGCGGCGTGTAGACGACGCCGGTCTGGTTGTCGACCAGCGCGCCTGCGCGGCGGTCGTACGTGTAGCGCTGCTGCAGCGCCCGGAAATTGTTGGCGTCGGCCATCTGCAGCACCGTGCCGTCCATGTCCAGCCGCAGCTGCTGCAGCGCCGCGATGCGCTGCAGCACCTCCCGCCGCTCCAGCCGGCGGGCGTCGCCGATGCGGACGATGGTGCCGTCCTCGTCCGCGGCCACGTCCAGACGCAAGCCCGGGTCGTCGTCGAGACCGACGGCATCGGGCCCCGCCACGGCGTCCAGCGGCACCACCCGCTCACCGACGCTCACCAGCAGCGTGCCGTCCGGCGCCGTCAGGAGCAGCGTGCGCTGGCCCCGCTCGTCCTCGAACAGCGCATACGGATACCGGGGCGCGTCGGGCGCGGCGTAGGTCTGGGCCTCCAGCTGCTCGATGACCTGTTCCATCGAAAGAATGTTGCCCGTGCCGTAGTTGGTGAACGACACGTAGATGTTGTAGACCATCGGGTAGATGACCATCGCGCCCATGAACAGCAGTCCGGGCAGCAAGTAGCGCAGCGGGTACGCCCGCTCCACCAGGGCGACGATGTTGATGAGCAGCACGCCCACCACCACCGAGGCGAAAAAGGCGTACTGCTGGTCGCGGAACAGGGTGATGACGAACGGAATGACCAAAGCGTCCAACACGGCCACGAACACCAGCTTGGCCCACCAGCCCCACCCCGAGGGGAAAGCGAGGCGAGGCCCCGGGCGGGCCGCCGGCTGCGGCTGCCGTTGTCGTTCACCGGGCTGTGACACGGGATTTCACCCTTTCACGGCGGGTCGCCGTTTCGTCTCTCCTGGCGGCGTCGGCGGCCCGGGCGCCCGGGCGCCGGGGCCAGCCTGCGGCCGCGCCGGCCGCCGGGGGCACCGCGGCGGGCGGAGCCCCGGCGTTTGTATACACGGACAAGTCCACGGGCTGCCCAAGCCCCGCTCGAGCTCGAGGTCAGTCCCGGGCCCGCCCTGGCCGCGCTCGGACTCCGGCTCAGAC
>QGSR01000032.1 GCA_003387805.1 Bacillota bacterium
GAGTAATGTGACCTTCACGTTCCGTCGTCCCCACGCGCGTGGGGGCGTACCGCCGTCAGCCGCAGCACCCACTCGTGATAGCGAGTCGTCCCCACGCGCGTGGGGGCTTCGCGGTGTCGATTCCAGCGTCGGCGTGTGGCGCCAGGTCGTCCCCACACGTGTGGGGGAGGACCCTTCGAGGGACACAACGACGGCTGCTTGCCGACCTTGTCTCGGACGTGGGTGCGGGTTCCGAAGCAGCAACGTGCACCCTGACCGAGGGCGCTCTCGTTCCTCCCTTTGCCGCGCGCACGCGAAAGCCCATTCGAAGCACGGGTGTCGAGCCGGGCTCCAGCGAGGAAGAGTATAGATTCAAGAGAGCGGAGGCGATCCGCGAGGTTCACCGTGAGGGCGACTTCTCGCGTTGCGCAGGACTTATGCAGGACGCACCCAGCCGCCTTCGGAATTAGTGTGAAGGTCCGTTACGCCGGGGAGCTCCGAGGCGGATGCGCGGCGGCAATCCGCAGGGTGGATGACAGCGTAGTGCCGGTGCCCTGTGGCTTCCACGGAAGGCGGGATGAGTGTGGCAGAACTTGCAACTTTGGCCATCATCGGCGCGGGCAACCGCGGCAAGGACGTATACGCCCGCTGGGCCTTGGAGCATCCGGACGAGGCGCGGGTCGTCGCGGTCGCGGACCCCGACCCGGAGCGCCGGAACGGGCTGGCGGAGCGGCACGGAATTCCGGAAGACGGGCGGTTCGCCTCCTGGGAGGCGCTGCTGGACGGGCCGCGGCGGGCCGACGCGGTCGTCATCGCCACTCCGGACCGCCTGCACGTCGCGCCCACCTTGCGGGCGCTGGAGCGCGGCTACGACATCTTGCTGGAAAAGCCCGTCGCCCCGACTCTCGACGAGACGCTGGCGCTGGCCCGGGCCGCGGCGGAGGCGCCCGGCAGCGTGACGGTGGCCCACGTGCTGCGCTACACGCCCTTCTTCAGCACGCTGAAGCGGCTGGTGGACGAAGGCCGCATCGGCCGGCTGATGACGATGCAGTACACGGAAAACATCGGCTACTGGCACTTCGCCCACAGCTACGTGCGGGGCAACTGGCGCCGGGCCGATGAATCCAGCCCGATGATTCTGGCCAAGTCCTGCCATGACCTGGACATCATGCGCTGGCTGGCGGGCGCGCCGTGCCGGCGCACTTCATCCTTCGGAGAGCTGCGCCACTTCCGGCGGGAGAACATGCCCGAGGGCGCGCCCGAACGGTGCATCGACGGCTGCCCCGTGGGCGACACGTGTCCGTTCAACGCGGTCACGTTTTACGTGGACGGCCTCGCCGAAACCCGCGGCTGGCCCGTTTCGGTCATCGCCGAGGACACCGGCCGGGAGGGCCGGCTGCGGGCGCTGCGGGAAGGCCCATACGGCCGCTGCGTGTACCGCTGCGACAACGACGTGGTGGACCAGCAGGTCGCGCTGTTTGAATTCGAAAACGGCGTCACGGCCGCGTTTGCCGTGACGGGTTTTACCGAGGAAAACACCCGCACGCTGAAGCTCATGGGCACCCGCGGCGAGATCCGGGGCCACCTCGAGAAAGGCGAGCTGGAGGTCCGCACCTTCGGGCGGCCGGGGCTGCGAGGCGGCGCCGTGCGCTCCGGCGAGCCCTACCAGATCATCCGGGTCCCGGCCGGGCCCGGACACGCCGGCGGCGACGACGGCCTGATGCGGGCGTTTGTCGACCGCATCCGCCGCCGCAAAGCGGGGCAGGACCCTGGCGACGCGCTGACGTCGCTTCAAGAATCGCTGGACAGTCACCTGATGGCCTTCGCGGCCGAGGAGGCCCGCCGGGCCGCGACCGTCGTGTCCCTGGGTGGATTCGCCCGCCGCTGACCGCGCTCCGGCCGGCCAGTTTGTGAAAAAAGCGCTTGACACGACTTCCCGTCTTGTGTAAGGTGGTAGGCAATATAATTCCGCAAAGCCTCGAAAGGCAATGACGGGAAGCAGTAGGCGAGACGACGGGCCAAGAGAGCCGGCGGTGGGTGCGAAGCCGGTGCCCGAACGACGCTGAACTCGTCCCTGAGCTGCCGGCCCAAAGTCTGGTCCCGGGGCGCGCCGCCGGCGGGCGGCGCCGGGCGGAGCGCGAGGAGCCGAACAGGGCGCTCCGGACGGGACGAGGCATTAAGCCGTGCCGGGAGACAGCTGCCACGGGCAGCGCACCCGTTATCAAGCAAGGCTCGTTTCACGACGCGCCGCGAGCGAGGCCGCGCAGCATGAGTGAAGGCCGCGCCCCGCAGGCGAACGCCGGGTACCCTCGGCAGGTGCACCGGACCGTCGGACGAGCCGTCGAGGCCGGCGCCGCGAGGCGCCGGTGAATCAGGGTGGTACCGCGAAAGGATGTCCCTTCGCCCCTGGGCCAGGTGGTCCAGGCGCGAAGGGTCTTTTGTTTTCAGGACGGGGGGATGGCGGTGTCAGCAGTAGATTTCGGAGCCGCGGCGGCCAAGCGCAAAGCCGAACAGCCGGCGCAGGCGCCCGCCAGGCGGCGGGAGCCGCGGCGCATGCTGGGCGCGCAGGCGCTGGTGGAGGCCCTCAAGGCCGAGGGCGTCGAGTACATTTTCGGGCACCCCGGCGGGGCGGTGCTGCACCTTTACGACGCGCTGTACGATTCGGGGCTCAAGACCGTGCTGTGCCGGCACGAGCAGGGCGCGGCCCATATGGCCGACGGCTACGCCCGCGCCACGGGCCGCCCGGGCGTCTGCCTGGCCACGTCCGGCCCCGGCGCGACCAACCTGGTCACGGGCCTGGCCACGGCCTTCATGGATTCCATCCCGGTGGTGGCCATTACCGGCAACGTGCCGCGGGCCCTCATCGGCCGCGACGCGTTCCAGGAAGCCGACATCACGGGCATCACCCTGCCCGTCACCAAGCACAACTTCCTGGTGCGCAGCGCCCGGGAGCTGCCCCGCGTCATCCGGGCCGCGTTCCACATCGCGACCACGGGCCGTCCCGGCCCCGTGCTGGTGGACATTCCGAAGGACGTGGGCGTCGAGGAACTGGACTTCGACTACCCCGAAACCGTGGATCTGCCCGGCTACAAGCCCACCTACAAAGGCCACATCCGGCAGATCATGGCCGCGGCCAAGGCCATCGCCGAGGCCCGGCGGCCGCTGCTCTACGTGGGCGGCGGCGCCATCGCCTCCGGCGCCCACGAAGAGGTGCGGGCCATCGCGGAAAAGTGCGACTTGCCCGTGGCCATGACCCTCATGGGCCTGGGCGCTTTCCCGGGCAACCACCCGCAGTCCCTGGGCATGCTGGGCATGCACGGCACCGCGTACGCCAACTACGCCATCCAGAACTGCGACGTGCTCATCGCCGTGGGTGCCCGCTTCGACGATCGGGTGACGGGCGCTCTGGACACGTTCGCCCCGCGGGTGGAGCAAATCATCCACATCGACATCGACCCCGCGGAGATCGGCAAGAACGTCATCGCGCACGTGCCCATCGTGGGCGACTGCCGCACCGTCCTGTCCGCGCTCATCGAGAAGGTGCCGGAGAAAAAGCACCCCGAGTGGTGGGCGCAGATCGACGAGTGGCGCCGGGAGTACCCGCTGCAGTACCGGCCCGGCGACACCGAAGTCAAGCCTCAGGCCGTGTGCGAAGCCATCTACGAGGTGACCGGCGGCGAAGCCATCGTGGCCACCGACGTGGGCCAGCACCAGATGTGGGCGGCCCAGTATTACAAAGTCCACGGCCCGCGGCAGTTCGTCACGTCCGGCGGTCTGGGCACCATGGGCTTCGGCCTGCCGGCCGGCATCGGCGCCAAGCTGGCCCGCCCGGACAAGGAAGTGTTCGTTGTTTCCGGCGACGGCAGCTTCCAGATGAACATCCAGGAGCTGGCCACCGCGGCCGAGCACAACGTGGCCGTCAAAGTGGCCGTGCTGAACAACGGCTACCTGGGCATGGTGCGGCAGTGGCAGGAGTTTTTCTACCAGCGGCGCTACTCGGACAGCCGCATGTGGTCGCCGGATTTCGTCACCATCGCCCAAGGCTACGGCATCAAGGCCATGCGGGTGACCGAGCCCGGCGATGTGCGGGCGGCCCTGGAGGAGGCCCGGGCCCACGACGGTCCCGTCGTCATCGACTTCCAGGTGGCCCGGGAGGAGAACTGCTTCCCCATGGTGCCGGCCGGCGGCTCCAACAGCGACATGCTGGGCCCGAAGGGGTGGATTGAGTAATGTTCGGCGGAGCGTTCGGAGCAACCGACGGCAAGGCGCGGGAGCATACCATCTCGGTACTGGTGGAAAACCGGCCGGGCGTCCTCAGCCGGGTGGCGGGCATGTTCAGCCGGCGCGGCTTCAACATCGACAGCATCGTGGTCGGCGCCGCGGAGGAGCCGGGCTTCTCCCGCATGACCATCGTGCTGGTGGGCGACGAACGGGAGCTGGAGCAGGTGCAGAAGCAGCTGCACAAGCTCATCGAGGTCATCAAAGTCTCGGAGCTGGACCCCGCGGAGATGGTGGAGCGGGAGCTGGCGCTGATCAAGGTCGCGGCCGACCGCACCAACCGAGCGGAAATCGTGCAGATCGTCGACATTTTCCGGGCCAGCATCGTGGACGTGTCGCCCCACACCGTCATCGTCGAGGTGACGGGCGACGTGAAAAAGGTCGAGGCCATGGTGGACTTGCTGCGGCCCTTCGGCATCAAGGAGATCGTGCGGACGGGCCGGGTGGGCGTCCTGCGGGGCCCCAAGTCTTCGGGCGTTCACGGCGACCGGCGCCGGGGCCTGCAGGCGGTGGGCGGCTGACGGCCCGCCCAAGGTGCGGGCCAAGCCCTGCTCCAGGGCGGGCCGGGCGGCGCGGCCCGGCCGGCAATCATCTTCAGTCTTAGGGAGTGTTGTTCGACGTGGCGGTCATGTACTACGACAACGACGCACATCTGGAAGAACTCAGCGGCTTGACCGTGGCCGTCATCGGCTACGGCAGCCAGGGCCACGCCCACGCGCAAAACTTGCGGGACAGCGGCGTCAACGTCATCGTGGCCAACCGGCCGGGCAGCGCCAACTACCAGGCCGCGGTGGCCGACGGGTTCCAGCCCGTCAGCGCGGCCGAGGCCGCGGCGCAGGCCGACGTCATCGTCATGCTGACGCCGGACCACGCCCAGCCGCAGATTTACTGCGAGGACGTCGCGCCGCACCTCACCGCGGGCAAGGCGCTGGTGTTTTCCCACGGCTTCAACATTCATTTCAAGCAGATCGTGCCGCCGGACAACGTGGACGTCTTCATGGTGGCGCCCAAGAGCCCGGGCCACCTGGTGCGGCGCATGTACGAGGCGGGCCAGGGCGTGCCGGGCCTTTTGGCCGTGTATCAGGACGCGACGGGCAAGGCCAAAGCCCGCGGGCTGGCGTACGCCAAAGCCATCGGCTGCACCCGGGCCGGCGTCATCGAGACGACGTTCAAGGAAGAAACGGAAACGGATCTGTTCGGCGAGCAGGCGGTGCTGTGCGGCGGCGTCAGCGAGCTGATCCGGGCCGGCTTCGACACCCTGGTGGAAGCGGGCTACCAGCCCGAGGTGGCGTACTTCGAGTGCCTCCACGAGCTGAAGCTCATCGTGGACCTCATTTACGAAGGCGGCATCTCGTTCATGCGCTACTCCATCAGCGACACGGCCGAGTACGGCGATCTGGTGTCGGGCAAGCGCGTCATTACCCAGCAGACGCGCCAGGAGATGAAGCGCATTCTAGAGGACATCCAGTCCGGCCGGTTCGCCCGGGAGTGGGTGCTGGAAAACCAGGCCGGGCGGCCCATGTTCCATGCGCTGCGGGAGAAGGAAAAGAACCACCCCATCGAGCAAGTGGGCCGGCGCTTGCGGGCCATGATGCCGTGGATTCAGGGCCCGGCCGGCTTCGATGAAGAGCGGGAGGAAGCTTGAGTGCAGGACGAGCGGAGACATCTGCGCATTCCGGGGCCCACCCCGGTGCCCCCGAAAGTGACGCGGGCGGCGTCCCGCCCTATTTTCAACCACCGGGGACCCGTGTTTCACCGGCTGCACGGCCAGGTGACCGCGGGGCTGAAGCGGGTGTTTCAGACGGACGGCCATGTGGCCCTGCTGACGGGATCGGGCACGGCCGCCATGGAGGCCGCGGTGGCCAACATGGTCAGCCCCGGCGACAAAGTGCTGGTGCTGGTGGGCGGCGTTTTCGGCGGCCGCTGGGCCAAGATCGCCCGGGCCTTCGGCGCCCGGGTCATCGAGTACGGCTACCCGTGGAACGAGGGGGCGGACCCGGGCCGGGTGGCCGAGTACCTGGCGCAGCACCCGGACATCGCGGCCGTGTTCGCAACGCACAACGAATCGTCCACGGGCGTTATCAATGACATCGAGGCCCTCGCCAAGGCCAGGGAGGCGGCCGGAGGGCACCAGGCGCTGCTCGTCGTGGACAGCGTCAGCGGCCTGGGCGGCGCGCCCCTCCAGATGGACGAGTGGGGCGTGGACGTGGTGGTCACCGGCTCGCAAAAGTGCCTCATGGTGCCGCCGGGGCTGGCCTT
Organism: Bacillota bacterium; assembly: GCA_003387805.1. GTDB lineage: Bacteria > Bacillota > Limnochordia > Limnochordales > ZCTH02-B6 > CALJUZ01. Next base: position 6,517 of record QGSR01000032.1, read on the forward strand.
TGTCGCCTGGGGCGCCAGGGCCGATCAGCGCGTGGAGCAGACGAGCAATCATCGGTTCTACTTTGATCTCCGCGCCTACAAAGGGTCGGCCGAGCGGGGCGAGACGCCCTACACGCCGGCGGTGTCTTTGGTCGCGGCGCTGGCCGAAGCCCTCGAAATGCTGGAGGAGGAAGGCCTGGAGGCCGCCTTCGCCCGGCACCGGCTCATGCGGGACATGGTGCGGGCGGCCATGAAGGCGCTGGAGCTGCCGCTGTTCGCCGACGACCGGTGGGCTTCGCCGACGGTGACGTCCGTGAAAGCGCCCGAAGGCATGGACGCGGACCGCTTCCGGGCCGTGGTGCGGGACAGCTTCGGCGTGGAGCTGGCCGGCGGCCAGGGCGAGCTGAAAGGGCGGCTGTTCCGCATCGGCCACATGGGCTGGGCGGGCCCGCTGGACATGGTGGCCGCGGTGGCCGCGGTGGAGCAGGGGCTGAAGGCCGTGGGCGCCCCCGTGCGCATGGGCGCCGGCGTCGCGGCCGCGCAGGAGGTTTGGGCGGCGTGGCGGTGAGGGTGCTGGTCGCGGATCCGATTTCGGATCAAGGACTTGACGTGCTCCGCAGCGCCGAGGGCGTGGAGGCCGACGTGCGCACGGGCCTCGCGCCCGAGGAGCTCATCGAGATCATCGGTGAGTACGACGGCCTCATCGTCCGCAGCGCCACCCGGGTGACCGCGGACGTCATCGAGGCGGGCCGGCGGCTGAAGGTGGTGGGCCGGGCCGGTGTGGGCGTCGACAACATCGACGTGGACGCGGCCACCCGCCGGGGCGTGCTGGTCATCAACGCTCCCGAGGGCAACACCTTGGCCACCGCGGAGCATACCATCGCCATGATGATGGCCTTGGCCCGCTGGATCCCCGCGGCCCACGTGTCCGTCGTCCGGGATCAGCGCTGGGACCGGCAGCGGTTCATGGGCGTGCAGCTGCACGGCAAGACGCTGGGCATCATCGGGCTGGGCCGGGTGGGCAGCCAGGTGGCCCGCCGGGCCCAGGCGCTGGGCATGACGGTGCTGGCCTACGACCCGTACATCACCCAGGAACGCTCCCGGGAGCTGCGGGTGGAGCTGGCCGAGGTGGACGACATTTGCCGGCGGGCCGACTTCATTACCGTGCACACGCCGCTGACCAAGGCCACCCGCGGCATCATCGGCCGGGAGCAGTTCGCCCTGATGAAGCCCGGCGTGCGCATCGTCAACTGCGCCCGCGGCGGCATTATCGACGAAGAGGCGCTGTACGAGGCGCTGGAGAGCGGCCGGGTGGCCGGGGCGGCGCTGGACGTGTTCGAAAGCGAGCCGCCGTGGGGCAGCCCGCTGCTGCAGTCGGACAAGGTGATTGTGACGCCGCACCTGGGCGCCTCCACCGTGGAGTCACAGATCAACGTGGCGGTGGACGTGGCGGCGGAAGTGGTGCAGGCGCTGAAAGGCGAGCCCGTGCGGCATCCGGTGAATTTGCCGGTGCTGCCGCCGGAGCTGATGGAGAAGCTGTGGCCCTTCGTGGACGTGGCCGAGCGGCTGGGCCGCATGTTTACGGAACTGGCCGGCGGCGCGCACCAGCGCATCGAGGTGGTGTACAAGGGCCAGCTGTCGCAGCACGACGTGGCGCCGCTGACCCGGGCGGTGCTGAAGGGGATGCTGGACCCGATTTTGCAGGAGTCGGTCAACTACGTCAACGCGCCGGTGGTGGCCCGGGAGCGGGGCTTGCAGGTGGCGGAAATCCGCAACGGCGACGAGACCGATTTCCAGAGCCTCATCACCGTGCGGGGCATCACCGAGTCGGGGGCCACCCGCTCGGTATCGGGCACCGTGACGGGCCCGGGCCGGCCGACGCTGGTGGAAATCGACGGCTACCGGGTCAACGTGGACACGCCGGGGCACATGCTGGTGGCCCGCAACGTGGACCGGCCGGGCATGATCGGCAAAGTCGGCACCGTCCTGGGCGAAGCGGGCATCAACATCGCCTTCATGCAGGTGGGCCGCAAGCACGCGGGCAGCCATGCGGTCATGGTGCTGGGCGTGGACGACCCGATTTCGCCGCAGGTCATGGCCCGGCTGGAGCAAGTCGAGGACTTGTGGGACACCCGGGTGGTCACCTGGTAGGCGAACCGTGCAGCGCAGGAGCAAGAAGGGGGAGTCGGCAGTGCGCAGGATTCGGTTTTTCGATACGACGCTGCGGGACGGCGAGCAGTCGCCGGGGGTGAACCTGAACGCGGACGAAAAGCTGGAGATCGCCCGGCAGCTGGCGCGGCTGGGCGTGGACGTCATCGAGGCGGGTTTTCCCGTGGCGTCGCCGGGCGACCTGGAGGCGGTGCGCCGCATCGCCCGGGAAGTGCGGGGGCCGGTCATCGCGGCGCTGGCCCGGGCCAACCGGCTGGACATCGAGAAGGCCGCCGAAGCCATCGAGCCGGCCGAGCGAGGCCGCATCCACACCTTCATCGCCACGTCGGACATCCACATGCGCTACAAGCTGCGCAAGACGCCCGACGAAGTGGTGGCCATGGCGGTGGAGGCCGTCCGGTACGCGAAGCGGTTCGCGGACGACGTGGAGTTTTCCGCGGAGGACGCGACCCGCAGCGACTGGGATTTCCTCTGCCGTATCTTTGCCGCGGCCATCGAGGCCGGCGCGACCACCATCAACATTCCCGACACCGTGGGCTATACGACACCGGGCGAGTACGCGCGGCTCATCCGCTACGTGCGGGAGAACACGCCGGGCATCGACAACGTCGTCATCAGCGTGCACTGCCATGACGACCTGGGGATGGCCGTGGCCAACTCGCTGGCGGCCATCGAGGCCGGCGCCGATCAGGTGGAAGGCTGCATCAACGGCATCGGCGAGCGGGCGGGCAACGCGGCGCTGGAGGAAATCATCATGGCGCTGCGCACGCGCAAGGACTACTACAACGTCGAGACCGGCATCGTCACCGAGGAAATTTACCGGACCAGCCGCCTGGTCAGCACGCTGGCCGGCATGCACATTCAGCCCAACAAGGCCATCGTCGGCGACAACGCGTTCGCCCACGAGTCGGGCATTCACCAGGACGGTTTCCTGAAGGAGCCGACGACGTACGAAATCATGACGCCCCAGTCGGTGGGCCGCAGCCACAGCCGCCTGGTCCTGGGCAAGCATTCGGGGCGCCACGCGTTCCGGGTGCGGCTGCAGGAGATGGGCTACGACCTGGACGAGGAGAAGATCGAGCGCACGTATCAGCGCTTCATCGAGCTGGCCGACCGCAAGAAGCACGTCACCGACCGCGACATTCAGGCGCTGGTGGAGGAAGAGGCGGTGCGGGTGCCGGAGCAGTTCGTGCTGGATTACCTGCACGTCACGTCGGGCACCAGCGCGCTGCCGACGGCGACGGTGCGCATTTTGCACGACGGCGTGCCGCGGGAGGAGGCGGCCACGGGCGACGGCCCGGTGGACGCGGTGTACCGGGCCATCGACCGGGTGACGGGCATTCAGACGAAGCTGGCGGGCTATTTCCTCAATGCGGTGACGGGCGGCAAAGACGCTTTGGGCGAGGTGACGGTGCAGGTGCAGGACAACGGGCGCGTCTACAGCGGGCGGGGCACCAGCACCGACATCATCGAGGCCAGCGCCCGGGCGTACGTGCAGGCCCTGAACAAACTGGCCTATGACCGGGCCCGGGCCGCGGACGGCGCCGGGGCCGGCGTGGCCCAGGCAGCGGGAGGTGCCAACTGATGGCGGCGCGCACGATGTTCGAGAAGCTGTGGGACGCCCACGTGGTGCACGAGGAGCCGGGCAAGCCGGCCATCCTCTATATCGATTTGCACCTGGTGCACGAGGTGACGTCGCCGCAGGCCTTTGACGGCCTGCGCATGGCCGGGCGCCGGGTGCGGCGGCCCGATTTGACCTTTGCCACCATGGACCACAACGTGCCCACCGTCAACCGCACGGAGGTGGAGGACGACATCGCCCGACGGCAGATGGAGGCGCTGGAGCGCAACGCCAAGGAGTTCGGCATTACGCTCTTCGACCTGTTCAGCCCGCACCAGGGCATCGTGCACGTCATCGGCCCCGAGCTGGGCCTGACGCTGCCGGGCAAGACCATCGTCTGCGGCGACAGCCACACGTCCACCCACGGCGCGTTCGGCGCGCTGGCCTTCGGCATCGGCACCAGCGAGGTGGAGCACGTGCTGGCCACCCAGTGCCTGCTGCAGATCAAGCCGAAGACGATGGAAATCCACGTCAAAGGCCAGCTGCCTTTCGGCGTCACGGCCAAGGACGTCATTTTGGGCATTATCGGCCATATCGGCACCGCCGGGGCGACGGGCCACGTGGTGGAGTACACGGGCGAGTGCATCCGTCGGTTCAGCATGGAAGAGCGGATGACCATCTGCAACATGTCCATCGAGGCCGGCGCCCGGGCGGGCATGATCGCGCCGGACGAAATTACCTTCCGATATATAGAGGGACGGCGGTACGCGCCGAAAGGCAAAGACTTCGAGCGGGCCGTGGCCCAGTGGGAGCAGCTGCGGACGGACCCCGGCGCGCAGTTCGACACGCGGGTGGAAATCGACGCGGCCGCGCTGGCGCCCATGGTGAGCTGGGGAACCAATCCCGGCCAGGTGGTGCCCGTTACGGGCGTGGTGCCGGATCCGGATTCGTTCTCGGACCCGAGCGAACGGAAGGCGGCCAGCGACGCCCTGGACTACATGGGGCTGGAGCCCGGCACGCCCATCCAGGACATCCGGGTGGACCGGGTGTTCATCGGCTCGTGCACCAACGCCCGCCTCAGCGATTTGCGGGCCGCGGCCCGGGGGGGGCCCGGCCGCCGCGGGGGCGCCGCGGGCCGCGCCCCGCGTGGGTCCGGCGCC
>QGSR01000287.1 GCA_003387805.1 Bacillota bacterium
CCGTCCACTCCCACCTCGGCGCCGGGCCAGCGCTCCGGCCCCCGCGGGGCGAAGCGCCGCGCGTCGGCCTCGTCCACGTCGGCGCCGAAGTACACGGAAATCAGCGGGGCTTCGTCGTCGCCCAGCATGCGCGCCACCGCCTCCAAGGCGGCCTCTTCGGGCCGGTCGGCCACGACGCGGAGTCGCCCGACAAGGATGGCCACCCCGGCGCCGGCTGTGATCCCGCTTTCAAACGCGTCGTTGTCCGGCACCGCGAACGTGATTTCCGCGATGCGCAGCTGCCGGGCCGCATCGGCCATGTCCGCGGCCACCGCCTCGGGATCGCCTTCGGGGTTGAAGGCCATCATGGCCGCGACGGCCTGGGGAGCGGCCGTTGTTTCGACGATGTGGACCCGCTTTTCCGTCAGTTCTTTGGCCTGCCGGGCGGCGAAGACGATGTTGCTGTTGTTGGGCATGACGATGACCTCGTCGGCGCCCACCGCCTCGATGGCCTCCACCAGCTCGGCGGCGCTGGGGTTCATGGTCTGGCCGCCGCTGACGATGCCGGCCACGCCCAGAGAGCGCAGCAGCTCCTCCCAGCCCGGACCGGGCGCCACCGCGACCACGGCGCTGCGCACCTTCTGCCCCGCCGCGGCCTCCCGGGCCAGGTCCGCGGGCGCCGGCCCCGCCTCCACCGCGACGGCCCGGTGGGCCTCCGGCCCTCCGCCGGCCGTCACTTGGACCGCGGCGCCCGACGCGCGCCCGTTTTCCGGCGCCTTGGGCCGGGCCGGCTGCGGCGCGCCCGGGGCCTCCGCCGCCGCGGCCCGCTCGGCGCGGGCCCGCCGGGCCGCCTCCTCCGCGGCCAGGCGGTTCTGCTCCTGCATGTTGTCGATGGCAATGTCCAACAGCTCGCCGTACTCCAGCGCGATCTCCAGCGCCCGGCCGGGGTGGTCCGTGTGCACGTGCACTTTGACCACGTCGCCGTCGCCCACCACCAGCAGGCTGTCGCCCAGCTCCCCGATGCGGGCGCGGACGATGTCTTGAGGAATGTCTTTGCCGCGAATGAGAAACTCGGTGCAGTAGCAAAACGTGATGTCTTCGTGGGAAATCGCGCCGTGGACCGGCTCGGCCACGGCTTCGGCCGCGGCCGGCACCGCCTCGGCCGGCGTCTCGGGCACGTGCTCGCCCCGCACCGCCATGAGAGCCCCGGTCAGAAAGTACACCAGCCCCTGCCCGCCCGCGTCGACGACGCCGGCTTTGGCCAGCACCGGCAACAGACCGGGCGTGCGGGCCAGCGCCTCCTCGGCGCCTTGCACCGCGGCTTCCAGCACCCCGGCCAGGTCCGCGCCCTTGTCCGCGGCCCGCCGGGCCGCGTCCGAGGCGCCCCGCCCGACGGTGAGCATGGTCCCTTCCACCGGTTTGATAACCGCCCGGTACGCGGTCTCGGTGCCCTTGGCCAGCGCGGCCGCCAGCTCCTTGGGGCCCGCGGCGTCAAGCCCGGCCAGGCCCAGCGCGATGCCCCGCAAAAACTGCGACAAAATGACGCCCGAGTTGCCTCGGGCCCCCAGCAGTACGCCCCGGGACGCCTTTTGCGCCGCTTCGCCCAGCGATGCCGGCACGCCGCCCGCCAGCTCCCGCCGCGCGGCCTGAAGCGTCATGGTCATGTTCGTGCCCGTGTCGCCGTCCGGCACGGGGAAGACGTTCAGGACGTTGACTTTCTCCTTGTTGCGTTCCAAATAATCCGCCGCGGCGGCCAGCATCTCCACGAAGACCGCCGCGGTCAACTCCTTGTAGGCCATGTCGGCCGAACCTCCTCAAACCGTCAGCGGCCGGACTGGCGACGCCGGGCGTGGGCGGACTCGGGCAGCCCGTCCGCGTCCACCCGCACGCTCTCCACGTGCACGTTCACCTGCTGGACCTGCAGGCCGCAGTAGTGCTCGACCGCATACTTGACTTGCTCCATGACGTTGTGCGCCACTTCGGCGATGTTGACGCCGTACTGCACGACGACGTGCAAGTCGATGGTGACGGTGTCGTCGCCCAGGGTGACCTCCACGCCCCGCGAGACGTCCTCGCCCCGGCGGAAAATGGCCAGCCCTTTTTGCACGCCGCGGGCACCCATGCCGACGAGGCCATAGCACTCGGTGGCCGCGACGCCGGCAATCGTCGCGATCACTTCCTCGGCGATGGAGACGCTGCCGAGTTCCGTATTCCGGCTCTGCGCCACGCGCATCCCATCCTTTTCGAGTTTGCCAACAACCGTTTCGCCTTCGTTCGAACGTTTCCTGCTTGTCGAAGCGCAGGCGGTATGCTATCTTATATTAGGTTTTCCCTGCGAACTCCTGGCACTGCGCGATTCGTCCGGCAAGAAGGGAGGGCTGCATCCGTGGCCAGAACCTGCATCGTCTGTGGCAAGCGCACGGAGACGGGCAACAAAGTGAGCCACTCCAACCGCAAAGCGCGGCGCACGTTCCTTCCGAATCTACAAAAAATGCGCTTGAAGGTCAACGGCAGCGTGAGGCGGGCCTACGTTTGCACGAAGTGCCTGAAGGCGGGCAAAGTACAGCGGGCGGTGTAAGAGTCGTTGGGTGCGGCGCTTCGGTGGCGTGGGAGCAACCCCGAACCGAGGAGCGGCGGGCGATCTCAGTTCTATTCCACGACCACTATGACCGACCCGTCTGACCCCTGGTTTGGTTTTGCTTTAGAATAGGTGAGTTCGATGCCCTTGGCATCGCGGCCGTGCTTCCGAACGATTCCCCCTTTGCTCGATGCCTCGCCGCTCCTCGCCGGGGTTCCCGCCGGCAGGTGGAGATATTGTAAACGATAATTTTCTTGTTGTCAATAGCCGTTGAACGAAAAAAGTCTATACAATTCGACAGCCGGCGGAATTCCGCCGGCTGTTTTGCTACCGGCTCCGCAAAGCCCGCAGCGCCGCCGCCGGGTCTTCGGCGCCGAAGACGGCCGAGCCCGCCACCAGCACGTCGGCGCCGGCCTCGATGACGACGGGAGCCGTGGCCGCGTTGATGCCGCCGTCCACTTGCACGTGCACCCGCTGCCGCAGGCCCCGCTCCTGCAGCATCCGGTGCAGCGC
>QGSR01000033.1 GCA_003387805.1 Bacillota bacterium
GCGGGCCCGGAACGCGCCGGGCCGGAAAACGGCGGAACTGGACCACGGCGGGCCCGGAACGCGCCGGGCCCGGGTCAATGCAACGCTTAAGCCCAAAGCTTAGGCCCAAAGCTTAGGCCCAAAGCTTAAGCCCAAAGCTCAAGCCCAAAGCTCAAGCCCAAAGCTTAAGCCCAAAGCTTAAGCCCAAACGGACGCCTTGCGGTACTCGGCCCGCATGCGGGCGATGTTGACTATGGAAATGTCCTTCGGGCAGGCGGCCTGGCACTCGCCGTGGTTGGAGCAGGCGCCGAACCCGTTGATGTCCATGGCCTCCACCATGCGCAGCACCCGGCGTTCCCGCTCGGGGTGGCCCTGCGGCAGCAGCGACAGATGGGAAATCTTCGCGCCCACGAACAGAGCCGCCGACGCATTCGGGCACGCCGCCACGCACGCGCCGCAGCCGATGCACGCCGCCGCGTCCATGGCTTCCTCGGCGACGGGCTTCGGCACCGGGATGGTGTTGGCGTCGGGCGCCGAGCCGGTGTTGACCGAAATGTAGCCGCCCGCGGCCATGATGCGGTCAAAGGCCGAGCGGTCCACCACCAGGTCCTTGATGATGGGGAACGCGTCGGCCCGGAAGGGCTCCACCGTGATGGTGCTGCCGTCCTGGAAGTGGCGCATGCGCAGCTCGCACGTGGTGGTCTTCAGACGAGGACCATGGGGCTGGCCGTTGATGGTCAAGCCGCACATGCCGCAAATGCCCTCGCGGCAGTCGCTTTCGAAGGCGATTTCCTCTTTGCCGTCTTTGACCAGCTTCTCGTTGAGCTGGTCCAGCATTTCGAGGAACGACTGGTCCGGCGAAATGCCGTCCACCTCGTGGTATTCGAAATGGCCTTGGGCTTCAGGTCCTGCTTGCCGCCAAATCTTGAGGCGAAATTTCATCGCGCACTCGCCCTTTCCCATCGACTGCTTGCAGCGTCCGCGCCCGCCGCGACGGACAGGCCGTTCACGGACAGGCCGTTCACGGACAGGCCCTTACTTGTAGCTCCGCTGCGTCGGCTTCGCGTACTCGAACACCAGCGGCTCCTTGTGCATGACCGCCGGCTGGTCGTCGCCTTTGTACTCCCACACCGACACGTGGGCGAACAAGTCGTCCCGCCGAAGCGCTTCGCCGTCGGGCGTCTGGTATTCCTCCCGGAAGTGGCCGCCGCACGACTCTTCGCGCTCCAGCGCGTCGATGGCCATCAGCTCGCCCAGCTCCAGGAAGTCCGCCACCCGGCCGGCGAACTCCAGGTTCTTGTTGAAGTGGTCCGGGCCGCCGGTGACTTTGACGTTGCGCCAAAACTCCTCGCGCAGCGCCCGAATCTCCGAGATGGCCTTCTTGAGGCCTTCGGCGTTGCGGGCCATGCCCACGAAGTCCCACATGACCCGGCCCAGCTCCCAGTGGATTTCCTTGACCGTGCGCTTGCCGTTGATGCCGAGCAGGCGCTTGATCTGGTCTTCGGCCTGCCGGCGGGCTTCCTTGAACGCCGGATGGTCGGTGGTCAGCCCGTCCGGCCGGTGGTCCGCCAGGAAGTCACCGATGGTCACCGGCAGGATGAAGTAGCCGTCGGCCAGGCCCTGCATCAAGGCGCTGGCGCCCAGGCGGTTGGCGCCGTGGTCCGAGAAGTTGGCCTCGCCGATGGCGTACAGCCCCGGCACCGTGGTCATCAGATTGTAGTCCACCCACAGGCCGCCCATGGTGTAGTGGGGCGCGGGGTAAATCTTCATGGGCACTTTCCACGGGTCTTCGCCCGTGATTTCGTGGTACATGTCGAACAAGTTGCCGTAGCGCTCGCGGATGACGTCGGCGCCCAGCCGGTTGATGGCGTCGGAGAAGTCCAGGTACACCGCCCGGCCCGTGGGGCCCACGCCGTAGCCCGCGTCGCACATGGCCTTGGCCGCCCGGGACGCGATGTCGCGGGGCACCAGGTTGCCGAAGGCCGGGTACATGCGCTCCAAGTAATAGTCCCGCTCGTCTTCGGGAATTTCGTGGGGCGGGCGGGTGTCGCCTTTCTTCTTCGGCACCCAGACCCGGCCGTCGTTGCGCAGGCTTTCGCTCATCAGCGTCAGCTTGGACTGGCCTTGGCCCGTCTCGGGCAGGCACGTCGGGTGAATCTGCGTGAAGGCCGGGTTGCCGAAGAAGGCGCCCTTCTTGTACGCCCGCCAGATGGCGGTGGCGTTGGAGTTGACCGCGTTGGTGGACAGGTAATACACGGTGGAGTAGCCGCCCGTGGCCAGCACCACCGCGTCGGCCGCGAACGTCTGCAGCTCGCCGGTCTTCAGGTTGCGGGCCACGATGCCCCGGGCCCGGCCGTCGACGATGACCAGGTCGAGCATTTCCGTGTACGGGAAAATCTTCACCCGGCCGGCGTCCACCTGCCGCATCAGGGCGCTGTAAGCGCCCAGAAGCAGCTGCTGGCCCGTCTGGCCCCGGGCGTAGAACGTGCGCGACACCTGCGCGCCGCCGAAGCTGCGGTTGGCCAGGGTGCCGCCGTATTCACGGGCAAAGGGCACGCCCTGCGCCACCGCCTGGTCAATGATGTTGTTGCTCAGCTCGGCCAGGCGGTACACGTTGGCCTCGCGGGCGCGGTAGTCGCCGCCTTTGATGGTATCGTAGAACAGCCGCCAGACGCTGTCGCCGTCGTTCTGGTAGTTCTTGGCCGCGTTGATGCCGCCCTGCGCGGCCACGCTGTGGGCCCGCCGGGGCGAGTCCTGAATGCAGAAGTTGAGCACGTTGTAGCCCAGCTCGCCCAAGGTCGCGGCCGCCGAAGCGCCGGCCAGCCCGGTGCCCACGACGATGATGGTGTAGCGCCGCCGGTTGGCCGGGTTCACCAGCTTGATCGAGGCCTTGTGGTTCGACCACTTGTCCTCGAGCGGACCGCTCGGAATCTTGGCGTCCAGAACCGTGGTAGTCGTGCTAGTAGTCAATGGCTCGTCCTCCCACCCAACCGAAAATTACGGCAGAGGGATAAAGAAATAGGTGTAAATCGGCAACACGAAAAACCCGGCCGCCAGCAGCGTGGCCAGCACGAGGCCCGTGGTGTACGCGACCGGCAGCAGGCGCTTGTTGAGGGCGCCCAGAGACTGCAGCGCGCTCCAGAAGCCGTGGGCCAGGTGCAGCAGCAAAAACAGCATCACGGCGGCGTAGAAGACGACCGTCGCCGGTTCCTTGAAACGCTCGACGACGAGGCGGTAGATGTCCCGCATGGGCTCGCCGTCGATGACGGTCTCATAGTAAGGACCAAGCGTGAACATATTGACGTGCAGCGGGACGAAAACCATGAGGATGATCCCGGTAACGGCCATCCAGCGGGAAGCCACGGACATCTTGGACGGGCCGCCTTTGGAGGCGTACATCGCGTAGCGGGAGGAGCGGGCGCGCCGGTTGACGACGGTCACCCAAATCCCGTTGACGATGTGGCCAATAAAAAGCGCCGCCAAGATGATCCGGGCGACGAGCAGCACAGGTCCCAGTTTGTGAAGCGTGTGCGAGTACAAGTTCAGCGAGCGGCCGCCGTCGGGGATGAAAATCATCAAGTTGGCCGCCAGGTGGATGATGAGGTAGCCGATGAGCAACAACCCGCTGAGGCCCATGATGAATTTCTTCCCGATGGTGGAGTTCCATTTCGAGCTCATTCGTGCATCGCCCCAACCAAGCATTTTGCACAGATTTTTGTACGACGGCTACATTTGAAACGGAACGTTTTTCGACACTCCGCCCGAGGCCGGCTGCTGAAAGTCGGACAATGCCCTATTGATACATAACTATTCGTCACTAAGTATATCATTCGCCTGCAAATAGGGTCCAATACTTAGCACCCATAAGTGTGATAGAATAAGGCTATGGAACTCCGGCAGCTGCGCTACTTTCTGGCGCTGGCCAATCATCTTCATTTCGGGCGGGCGGCCCGCAGCCTGCACATTTCCCAGCCGTCGCTGAGCCAGCAGATCAAGGCGCTGGAGGACAAGCTGGGCGTGAAGCTGTTCGAACGCTCCCGCCGCCGAGTGACGCTGACCAGCGACGGCGAGGCCCTGTTGCCTTACGCCCGGGAGCTGGTCGCGCTGGCCGACGACGCCCAAAAGGAGCTGGCCGAGCGGGGCGGGCTGCACATCGGCCGGGTGCGCCTGGGCACCACGCCGACGCTGGGCGGGCACTTGCTGCCCGGCGTCGTCCGCAGCTTTTTCGAGACGCATCCGGGCGTGGAGCTGACCATCGTCGAGGACGGCTCGGACCAGCTGGCCCGCTCGCTGACCGAAGGCCGGCTGGACCTGGCCCTTCTCATCGACGACGTGCACCTGGGCGACAACGCCTTCGAGTCGCTTCTGGACGAGCCCATCGCCGTGGCCGTGCCCGTCTCGCACCCCTTCGCCGGGCGGGCGACGGTGCGCCTGGAGGAGCTGCGGGGCGAGCCGTTCATCCTTTGCCGGGAAGGCTATCACCTCCGCAGCCTGACGCTGGAGGCGTGCGGGCTGGTGGGCTTCACGCCCCGGGTCAGCGTCAGCGGCACCGACGTGGACACCGCGTTGCGGTTCGTCCGGGCGGGGCTGGGCGTGACGCTGGTGCCCGAGATCGCCGCCCGCTCCGTGGCGGGCGTCAGCGCCGTGCCGGTGGTGGAGCCCCGCTTGTACCGCACCATCGGCATCGCCTGGAATCCCCACCGCTACTTCTCCCGCGCCGCCGCGGCATTTCGCCGTCACTTGCGGGAAGCGTTGCGGTGAGCCGTCCGGCCCCGTATTCCGTGGAATGAAAATCGGCCTTCCGGCTCAAGAATATACTGAGCGCGGAAACAATTTCCTCCGCGCCCGGTGCGGCCGCGCCGCGTTCCGATGGGCACGCTTCCGCACGCGGTGCGCAGGCGCACCGTTCCCATCGGCGCGCCGGCGCCATCCCGGCCGGCGCCAAGGGGGCACGTGAAATTTTGCACAAAGTCGCGGCGGCGGGCAGGTTCTCCCTCGGGAATGTCGAAACAAGCAGCATAAAGCGCGCGCGGAAAGCGGCGCGGAACGGTGGGGCGATGCAGGTGCGGGTGATTGCCATTGATTTCCGCCTGGACCCTTCGGTTCGGCGGCTGGCCCGCAGCTTCTCCCGGTTGACGGGTGTTCCTTTGGCGCGCCTCCTCGCTCCCGAACTCGAGCCCAACGGGCACGGGCCGGAGCAGTTTTCGTGAGTAGGAGGACGGCATGCGTCGTCTGACGGGGGAAGACATCCAGGCGCTTATCAGGCTCATGGGCGATGCGGACGTCCGCACCGCCGCGTTCGCGCGCGAGCGGCTGCTGCAGGCCGACGTGGGCGACGTGCTCCCGTACCTGGCCGAGGCCGTGTCGGATCCGGATCCGCTCATTCGGGGGCGGGCCCGGATTTTTTTGGAAGAGCTGCGCCTGCTGGATTTGGCCCGCCAATGGGAACTGCTGGCCCGGCAGCCTGATGATCAGGTGGACCTGGAGGCCGGCGCTTTTCTCATCGCGCGCTACCGCTATCCCGAGGAAGACTTCGAGCCTTACCGCCGCTGGCTGGACGAGACGGCCGCGGCGGCCGCCGCGGATCTGGCGCCGGACATGGGCGCGTACCGCGCCATCGGCGTGCTGAACATGCACTTGTTCGAGCTGGCCGGGCTGCGGGGCGACGACGTGCGCTACTACGATCCGGACAACAGCTGCATCAACCGCGTCATCGACCGCAAGCGGGGCAATCCCATCACGCTGTCCGTCGTCTACTTGCTGGTGGGGCGCCGCATGGGGCTGCCGCTCCACGGCGTGGGCCTGCCGGGGCACTTCATCGTGAAGTACGAGGACGACGAGGCGGAGACGTGGATCGACCCGTTTCACCAGGGCCGGCTGCTTTCCCGGGACGACTGCATCCGCCACGTGCGCGGCATGGGGTACCCGTTCCGGGCCCACTTTTTGAAGCCGATTTCGACGCGCGCCATTCTCATGCGCATGCTGGGCAATTTGCACCGCATCTACTCCGAAACCGACCAGCCGCTGCAGGCCGAGCACATCCGGAAATTCCAGGAGATCCTGACACAGAAGGGCTGAAATCGCATCATGCGCATCGACTTGCACGTCCACTCGACGGCGTCGGACGGAACGTTGTCGCCTTCTGAGGTCGTGCGGGAGGCGCACGCGCGCGGTCTGTGCGCCATCGCGCTGACGGACCACGATACGATGGACGGCGTGGCCGAGGCGCTGCAAGCGGGCATGCGGCTCGGCGTGGAAGTCATTCCGGGCGTCGAGCTGAACACCGAGTCGCCCGCGGGCGAAGTGCACGTGCTGGGGTATTTCCCGCCGCCGGAAGGCTGGAGCCCGGAGGCGGATCCCGCCGGCCACGGGGCGGGCGTCGTGGGCGCCGTCATTGACCGGGAGTTCTACGACCTTTTGGCGTCGCGGCGGGATTCGCGGGCGGAGCGGGCACGTAAAATGGTGCAGCGCCTGCGCGAGCTGGGCATGCCTTTGTCGTACGAAGACGTGCTGCGCCAGGCCGGCGACGCGCCCGTGGGGCGCCCCCACATCGCCCGGGCCCTGCTCGAGGCGGGGTACGTCGAAAGCGTGAAAGAAGCGTTTGACCGGTGGCTCCATCGCGGCGGGCCGGCGTACGTGCCGCGGGAGAAGCTGTCGCCGGCCGAGGCGGTGCAGGCGATTATCGATGCCGGCGGCGTGCCGGTGCTGGCGCATCCCGGGCGCATTGACGGCCAGTGGGTCATCCAGGAGCTTATCGACGCCGGGCTGGAAGGGCTGGAGTGCTATTACCCGGAACATACGCCCGAGCAGACCGAGCGGTACCTGGGGCTGGCCCGCGAGCACGGTCTGGTGGTGACCGGCGGCACCGACTACCACGGGCCGCGCTCGCCCCACGACGCCGATCTGGGGTCGTTGCCGGTGCCGCCGGAGGCCGTGGAGCAGTTGAAAGAACGCGTGCGCGCGGTGCGGCGACGGGGCCGGCGTCAGGCTTGACACGGCCGGCGGGGCCCCGGCGGCGCGGGCTGTCGGGCGGCGCGTGGGCCCTCTGCGGCGGGGCCGCGGCTGCGGCGCGAGCCGACAGGTGGCGCGCGAGCCCGCGGCGAGGCCGGGCGTCGGCGACGCCGGCGGTGGGCCCGTCCGCCGTCGCCATATTGGAACAGGAGGTGCGCCTGCGATGCACGAGGCGGAGGCGTGGCGGTGGGCGGCGCTGTCGAATTTCTCCGCAGCCGCCACTACGTGGACGTTCAAGGCCAAACCCCTTTTCGAAGCGCTGGACCTCATTCATCTGCTGGGATTCATGGACGTGGAACTGTGGGCGGAAGGGGTGCACCTGGACCCCCGCGGCGAGCCGCCGGATTTGGACGAGCTGGCCGCGGCCATGGACCGCATCGGGCTGGCGGCCCACAGCATTCACGCGCCGTTTCGCGGGCTGGATTTGACGTCGCCCGACCCGGGCGTGCGCAACCGGGCGGTATCGGTGCTGAGCCGGACCATCGAGATGGCCGGCCGGCTGGACTGCCCGTATGTCGTCGTGCACGTGGACGGCGCAGGCGAGCGAGGGGCCGGCGGTGCGCCCACCCAGCATTCGGGCGCCGGCGGGTCCGGCGCGGAGACGGGCGGCCGTGACGCCTTCGTGGACGAAGCCGAAGCTTTCGAGCGGGCCGCCGCGGCGCTGACGGTTTTGTGCAAACACGCCCAGGACCACCATGTCACCATCCTCGTCGAGAACCAGCCGGACCCGGCGCGGCGCCGCTTCGGCGCCAGCGTGGCCGATTTGCTGGAGCTCATCCATATGGTCGGCGCGCCCAATATCGGCATTTGCTTCGACGTCCCCCACGCGGTGGTGTCCACCGGCGGCTGGGAGAAGGAGCTGCGGGCCGCGCTCCCGTACGTGCGGTCCGTCCACGCGTCCGACACCGAAGGCGGCAGCGATGCGCACTGGCCGCTGGGACGCGGCGCCATCGACTGGAGGCGCGTGCTGGAAGTGCTGGAGGAAGCGGGCTACGACGGCGGCTTCGTCCTGGAAGTGGCCGGCGGCGAGGCGGCGCTGGAGGAGTCGTTTGCGGCGCTGCAGGGCGCGTCCGGCGCCGGTGCACGCGGCGACGCCGGCGCACGCGCCGACGCCGACGCAGGCGCCGACGCACGCGGCGACGCCGGCGCACGCGCCGACGCCGACGCCGACGCACGCGGCGACGCCGGCGCACGCGCCGACGCCGACGCCGACGCAGACGCAGATGGAGACGATGCGCCGTCGTCATCGCTCCGGTCCAGGGAGGCGAAGTGACGTGGCGCTGCGCACGCCCGACGTCAACGACGAACATGACAAGGCGCTGATGGCCCGGATCGCCTGGCTTTACTACAACCACGGCCTGACGCAGCAAGCCATCGGCGAAATGCTGGGCTTCTCGCGCAACAAGGTGCTCCGGCTGCTGGCCCGGGCCCGCGACGAAGGCATCGTCCAAATCCGGGTCGAACATCCCTCCATTCGGTACATGGAGCTTGAAGAGCGATTGACGGCGGCCTTCGGCTTCCGGGAGGCCCTGGTCGTGCCCTCGGGCGATACGCCCGAGCAGACGCTGGAGGCGTTGGGCCAGTTCGGCGCGATGTACCTGGAGCGCACGGTGGCGCCGGGCGATGCCGTCGGCACCGCGTGGGGCGTGACGCTGCGGCAGGTGGCCCGCCATCTGCGGCCGCGGCCCTTGTCCGACGTGACCGTCGTGCAGCTGCTGGGGGGCCTGCACGCCGACGGTTTGATCAATCCGCTGGACGTGGCCCGGGTCGTGGCGGAGAAGTTCGAAGGCCGGCTGCAAATGCTGTACACGCCGGCCATCGTCGACACGCCCGAAATCCGGGACGCCTTGCTGTCGGACAACGCCATCGCCCAGACGCTGGCCGCCGGCGCGGCGGTGAAGAAGGCGCTGGTGGGCATCGGCGACGTCACCGACGACAGCTCGCTGCTGCGCTGGCAGGCGCTGAGCCCGGCGGAGATGGCGGAGCTGCGCCGCTTGGGCGCCGTGGGCGACATCCTGGGCCGGCACTTTGACATCCACGGGCGGCCCGTGGAGACGCCGCTGTCGGAGCGAACCATCGGCATTTCACTGGACGCTTTGCAGGCCATCCCGCACGTCATCGCCGTGGCCGGCGGGGCGCGGAAAGTGGAGGCCATCGTCGGCGCCCTGCGGGGCGGCTACGTCGACACCCTCATCACGGACCACCGGACGGCGGAAGCGGTGCTGGGGGCGTCCCGGTGAGCGGGTGGGTCGGTGAGCAGGGCCCGCCGGGCCGGCGCCGGAGCGAGGAGTCGTACGGCGGGCCTGCGGGCGTCGGAGCCGCGGCCGGCGGGCGTGGGAGCGCCGGCCCACTTGGCGGCCGCGGCGGCCCCGTTTTCCCACCTATGGGAATGCGGGGCCGATTCGGTCTCGCCCATGGGAGCAACTTTCGCTTTGTCTCCCACGGGCGGCAATTTCGCCTCTCAGCCGCCCTGGCTTCTTGGTGCTGGCCGGCCCCGGAGCGGTGCAGAGCACCCGGCCGTTGTCCAGCATCAACATCCGCAGCGCCGGGCTCCCGCTGTCCGCTTGTCTCGGGGATGTGGTCGGCGGAACATCGCCATAGGTGGCGGCGAAATTCGAGACCGTCGCCATAGGTGGAGCCAAAATTGTACTTTGTCTCCATGGGCGGAGAAGTGGAAGTGGCGCGTGTCTCCGGCATAGCCGTGCGCGATGATTTCATTCGTCGGAGCAGGGGCGTCGGAGGAACATCGCCATAGGTGGAGGCGAAATGCGAAATCGTCGCCGTCGGTGGAGCAGCAATTGCAATTCATTTCCATGGGCGGAGATGTGCCTGTGGGTGAGTACCGATCAAGGCTATGCGCGATGATTGTGCCTGACTGGGGACCGGTTCCGGAGGAACATCGCCATAGGTGGAGGCGAAATGCGAAATCGTCGCCGTCGGTGGAGCAGCAATTGCAATTCATCCCCATGGGCGGAGATGTGCCTGTGGACGAGCACCGATCAAGGCTGTGCGCGATGATTGCGCCTGACTGAGGACCGGGCCTGGAGGCGCATCGCCATAGGTGGAGGCAGAATCCGAAATCGCCGTCATGGGTGGAGATACAATCGCCTTTCGTCTCCATAGGTGAAGACCGCACGACCGGGTGAGCGACACGGTCGGTCTGAGCGGCGCCCGACCTATGGGCCCGGCCTCCGGGCTCGGCTGCTGTGCCCGACCACTGGGCCCGGCCTCCGGCCTCGGCTGCTGTGCCCGACCGCTCGGCCCGGTCTCGGGGCTCAGCCGCTATGCTCAGCCGCCATGCCCGCACGCCCGGCCGCCGCGCCGGGCAGGAAACATTCCTTTCTTACAGAATAGGTTGGACACTGCCGGAACAAATGCACGTCCAATGAACAAATGCACAAAGGCCCGGCCCGGGACGGCATTCGCGTGCCGCAGTGTTACAGCAACCGGGCGACGGAGGCATGGCAATACTGCCGGACGACGGCGGGGTGGTGAGGCCCCGCCGGTGTCGGAACGCAACGACGGCCGGCGCCGCCGTTCGCCGGCAGGGGCGGGGCGCATTGAGGAGGCTGCCGAGTGGCGACGCTCCTGACGATGCCGAAACTGGGCATGACCATGGAAGAAGGCACCGTCCACGCTTGGTTCAAACAGGAAGGCGAGCCCGTCGAAGAGGGCGAGCCGCTGCTGAGCGTGCTGACGGACAAGATCGATATCGAGGTCGAGGCGCCGGTGTCGGGCGTGCTGAGGAAGATCCTGGTGCAGCAGGGCGAGATGGTGCCCATCAATACGCCCATCGCCGTCATCGCCGAGGCGGACGAGGACATCACGGCGCTGCTGGCACAGGCCGGCGCCGGCAATACGAATCAAGCCTCCGCCGATGCATCGCCGTCGGGGGAGGGCGCCGGGGCGCCGCCTGACGGCCGCGAGGAGCGGGTGCGGGCGACGCCGGTGGCCAGGCGCCTGGCCCGGGAACACGGCGTTGATTTGGCCGTCGTGCCCGGATCCGGTCCCCGGGGCCGCGTCACGCGGGCGGATGTGGAGGAACACTTGGCCGGCCTGGCCGTGGCCACGCGGCCGGCGGCCGCGCCGCAGCCGTGGGAGGCCGGTCCGCCGCAGGTCCGTTCGCAGGCGGGACTCGAGGCTTGGGCCGCGGGCGGGGCGCTGCCGCTTGCCCAGACGCCGCCGGTGCCGCCCGAAGGACCACGGCCGGCTTCGTCGCTGCCCGCACAGCCCGTGCCTTCGGTTCGGGAGGCCAGGCCGGTGCCGCCCG
>QGSR01000288.1 GCA_003387805.1 Bacillota bacterium
CAAGCCGGCGCCGGCGACCCGCAGCGCCGAGTGGCCGGTCTCGGTTACGGCCAATGGCGGTTCCCCCTATCGCGGGCGATGCTCCGCCTTTTCATTGTGCGGCTTCAGCGCGCGGTTCATGCGCGGCGGCCCGCCTTCGGGCCTTTTTTGCGGCCCGAGGCCTTCGCCGTGGTCGACGCTGCGGCCGCGTCTTTGCTATCATTAGCAGTAGAACGCCGTGGAAAGGCGACGGCCCGTTCCGGGCGTACAGGGATGGGCTGGTTTGGCCGGCCCGGTTTCGCCGTCCGAACCGCCGGCGCGGCGGGGCGAGGGCAGGAACGGCCGAGCCGAAGCCGAATCAGTCAAGTGCATGGTACGGGGCGCACAGTATGTAAGGATGGTGTTGTGCTTTGTCGCGGCGACTCAAGTTTTTGACTTGGTTTTCCGTCGTCGGCATGTTCATCGTGCTGATGGCGGGCGCCCTGGTCAGCAAAACCGGCTCGGGTGACGGCTGCGGCGCTTCGTGGCCGCTTTGCCACGGCGAGCTGCTCCCGGACGGAACCATGGCGTCTTTGATCGAGTACAATCACCGCGCCGTTTCCGGTATCGTCGGCATCGCCGTCCTGGTTTTTTCGGTGGTTTTGTGGCGCAACTACGGCTGGCGGCCCGAGATGCGGTTTTTCGCCGGCGCCTCGGTGTTTTTCCTGCTCCTGCAGTCGGCGCTCGGCGCGTGGGTCGTGCTGGCGCCCCAGCCGGACTGGCTGCTGGCCATCCACTTCGGCGTGTCGTCCTCGGCTTTCGCCGTCGTGCTTCTGGGCGGCGTGATGCTGTATCAGCTGCACCGGGGCGACACGGGCCGGCGCACGCTGGTTTCCCCGAAACTGCGGCGCTGGGCCTGGGTCACTCTGATCGTCATCTACGCCGTGATTTACACGGGCGCGTACGTGCGCCACACCAACAGCAACCTGGCCTGCCTTGACTGGCCGCTGTGCAACGGCCGCTTGATCCCGGCCGATCTGTTCGGGCCGGAAGGCATTCAGTTCATGCACCGGCTGTCCGCTTTGGGCGGGGCGCTGGTCATCGCCTGGCTGTTGTACCTGGCCTACCAGGAGCGCAAGGCGCGGCCGGACATCTACAAGGCGGCGCTCTGGTCCATGGGGCTCATCATTGCGCAGTCCATTTTCGGCGGTATGTCCGTGCTCAACCGGCTGGAGACCTTCACGGTCATGATGCACAGCGCCGTCATCACCGTGCTGTTCGGCGTCTTGTCGTACATCTGCCTGCAGGTGACGCCCGAGCCCGAGCTGGCCGCGAGCCGGGCGCCGCAGCCGCTGGAGACCGCCGAAGCCCGAACGTGACGCCGGGGCCGCGGCCGGTGTCGGCGCCGCTGGCCGCGGGCCGGTGACGCCCCGATGTGCGGCGGAGCGGCTGCTGGGACTGCCAGGACCAGACGTGACGACGGGGTCGCGGCCGGCGTTGGCGCCACACGCTGCGGGCCGATGACGCCTGGACGTGACGACGGGGCCGCGGCCGGCGTTAGCGCTCCTCGCTGCGGGCCGGTGACGCGCGGGCGTGCGGCGGCGCGGCTGCCGGGACGGCCCGGGGCTGGACGTGACGATGTGTGCGCGGCCGCTGTCGGCGCCACGCGCTGCGGGCCGGGCTGCTGTCGGTCGGCCGGCGAAGGCGCCGGCGGCAAATTCCCGTCCCTGGAAATGTTTTTCGCTCCCGCTCTTGTGGGCGGGAGCGGAATTTGTATTCGCTTGCGTTAGCGGGAACTTGTCCGGAGCAGGGAGCGGCGAACCAGCCTGAAGCGGCTGGAAGAACGGTCAGGCATGGCGCAAAGCATTGGCCAGTTGCGGCCTCGAAGGCAGATTACCGCTCGAAGGACTGTTTTTCGATTTTCCTCTCGTGGGCGAGACCGAAGTTCCTTTTCGTTCTTGCCAGTGGCAATTGGGCCGCCGGGCTCGGCCTTAGGCCTCAAATGTGAAGGGCCGCTGCGTCGGTGCTCAGCTCGGATCTCGTCCCCGAAGGGCCCGTCGTAGAGGCTCAACCACTGGACCAAGTCTGGCCTTCAGAGCTGTCGCCACGGCCGGGGAGGCCCAGCAAGAATCCCACATAAGAGCGTGATTTCCAAATTATGGTTTTCACCTTGATGAGAGTGGCCAGGGGTACCTTAACGCCGTGAGGGTCGGACCGGCGGGCACGGCTCCGGCCCCGCCGCCCTCACGCACGAGTTTGGTCTCCACCCTTGGAGATGAAATGCGACTCCAGATCCACCTATGGCGGCGATTTCGGCGTTCGTCGCCACCTATGGCGATGCCCGTCTGACGATTGTGTTCCGACCGGTGAAATCATCGCGTTCGGCATTATCCGGCGCTCTCGTACCGCTATATCTCCACCCATGGAGATGGATTGCGATTGCAGCTCCACCCATGGCGGCGATTTCGGATTCCGCCGCCACCTATGACGATGTCCCTCTGACGACTGTGTTCTGGTCGGTGAAATCATCGCGCTCGGCATTATCCGGCGCTCTTGTACCGCTATATCTCCACCCATGGAGATGGATTGCGATTGCAGCTCCACCCACGGCGACGGATTCGGATTCCGCCGCCACGTATGGCGATGCGCTGCCGGCGCTGTTGCTCGAGCGAGCGCAACCATCGCGTACAGCCTTGGTCGGGGCCCGCGCAACGGCCAGATCTCCACCCACGGCGATGCCTTGTGATTGTAGCTCCACCAATGGCGACGATTTCGGATTTTGTCGCCACGTATGGCGACGTCCGTGCGATGGCGCCGCCGAAGTAAGCTGACCACCAAAACGCACAACGCAAGGGGTCTGCGGCGTGGCAGCCGCGCGGCGACCATGGCTCGGGCGAAGGTCAGCGTTGAGAGGGTTTGGTCGGCAGTCAGCGTTGGGGGGCCGATCGGCAGTCAGCGTTGAGGTGCCGGACGGCGGCCGGCGTTGAGCCAGCCCGGCGGCCGTCGGCGCTGAGAGGTCAGGCGGCGGTCAGCGTCGGCGGGGGATGGTTGCCGGCCGAGCGTCGCCGGCGGTGCCCTGCTA
>QGSR01000289.1 GCA_003387805.1 Bacillota bacterium
ACTTTTGACCCCCCCCTCCCCTAAGGCGCGCGTGGACACCCGGCGGCCGCCAGCCGGGGCTATTTTGACTCCCTCACCAATTTGACTATCACCCCGCGCCAGAATTTCTTGGCTGCATACACTTGCCGCAGCTCGTCTGGCGTCACGCCCTCCAGCAGCTTTAGCTCGGACGGTCGAAAGGCAACAAGATCGGGGGGGCCCGCCGCTTCCTCGTCGTGGAGAATGGCGATCCGCTCGCCCAGCGTTTCGCTTTCGATGACGGTAAAGGCCGGGCTCGGCGCGGGCACCGTCACCTGTAGCACACCCGCTTCCCACGCGGCCGCCGGGTCTTTGTGTCCGCCGTAGGCCTCGGCGGGCAGGAAATGCACCTGCCGCCCTCGCAGCCGGGCCTGCCGGGCCAGCTCCCGCCATGCCTTGCCGCCGGTCTCATCGGCGTCCAGCGCTAGGACTAGCTCGTCAACGTCGCGGGCCCAGTCCCAGCGCCACCCCTTAGCGCCAATGATAGCCACGACACGCTGCACGCCGGCGGCCATCAGCGCCAAGGCGTCGAAAACGCCTTCGGTGACATACAGGGGCCCGGCACCTTCCGCAAGGGCCCGCCCGTTGAAGTAGGCCTTATCACCGGGCAGAATGTCGTGTCGGTGTTGCTTGGGGACTTTCTCGGGCGCTCCTACCGCCCGGCCGTAGAAAGTGATAATGCGCCCCGCTGGGTCCGTCAGGGGAAACGTCACGCGTCCCCACCGCCAAGGGCGTCCGGGCCATGCGTCCGGGCCCGCATATCCCACGCCCACCCGCTGCGCCAATTCGAGCGGAATGCCGCGCCGTCGCAGGTATTCGGCACCCAAAGAGTTGGGCAGCGCAGCTTGAAAAGCGGCCTGCAGCTCGTCCAGATCGTCCCGTGAAGGCTGCGGGGCTTTTACGGGCGTTTTAAGGCGTGTTGGCGCCCGCCCTGGGGTTATTCCCTTCCCGGCCTCTTTGCGGCCGTTGTAGGCCGTCTTTTTGCCTTGTAGGCGCTCCGCCCGCCGGCGCTCCCGGGCCTCGGCCATGTATCCCCACGCCCCGCAGGCGAAACATTGGAAACGGCCGCTCTCCACGTCCACGCGCAAGCTGCGCTGCCGGTCGCTGCCGTGGAACGGGCAGAAGGCGCGTATCGCCCGGCCGCCTTCGCCCCGCACCGGCCTGCAGGCGTTCAGCTCGGCCTCGGTCAGCGTCAGGTTTTCGTTCGGCCCCCACGTCGGCGCCTTCATGCGGCCGCTTCCTCCGCCATGCGGCCGCGGTCGGGGCGGAAGATAAGGTTCACGCTCCCCGTGTCGCCGTGCCGGTTTTTCGCCACCGTCAGCGTCAACGCCCGGGCCGGGGGCGTTGCATGGCGCTTGTCGTCCCGGGTCAGGAATAGGGCCACGTCGGCCATATATTCCAGGTCGCCGCTCTCCTTCAAGGAGTCCAGCGCCGCCGCTCCGCCCTTGCCGTAGTCTCCGACGGCGCGGTTTTGGTTTGCGATAGCCAAGACGGGCGAATTAAGCCGCACCGCCAGCTCCCGCAAAGCGTTGCCCATCACTTCGACGCGCTCCCGCACCGTCGCCATGCCTCGCAAGCTCTCGGCTGCCTTCGCCCAAAGCTGCAAGTAGTCAACGATGATCAGCACCCGCTCGGCCTTGTGCTTGTTCATCGCTCGCAGCGCCAGCGCCCGCACCTGCTCTACGGTCAAGCGGCCGGTTCCCTCGATCATCGCCAAGCGTTCGCCTATGGGGCGCCATTCCTCGGCGGCTTTCCGCAGGGCGTTCAGGTCCGCAAAGCCGCGGGCCACGTCCTGCGTATTCACGCCCGCCCGGGCCGCCAGCGCCTTCAGGGTCATGTTCGCGGGCGAATTCTCGAAGGTCACGTAGATGACGGGCACTTCCCGGGTCGCCGTCGCCGCCAGCTGCAGCGCAAACGTCGTCTTCCCCACGCCTGGGCCGCCGGCCATGATGTAAAGGCCGGTCTCAAAGCCGCCAAGCAGGGCGTCAAGGCGGGTCAGTCCCGTCGATATGCCAATGGTCGGCTTGCCGGTTTGCTCTCGTTGCCGGCGCCGCTGCTCGGCGTCGGCCAGCACTTCGCCCAACAGGTCCGCTGCCCACGTCAAGGCGCCGGCCTGCGTTTCTCGTATCGCGGCCTGCGCCCGGGCGGCCTCTTCCTCCAGCACCGCCGCCAGCTCCGCCGCGGGGGTTTCGGAATAAAGGCCGGCGGCCAGCCGTTCCAAGGCCTCGGCCAGAATGCGCCGCTGCAGCTTGTCGGCCACCGCTCGGGCGGTCGCCCGCGGGTCCGCAGCTGGGGCCCACGGGGGCGCCTCGGGCGTTTTCTCGGCCTCTACAGCCGCCGCCAGCTGCTCCCACGCCTCGGCCGCCTCGGCATCCGCAAAGGCGCCGGCGGGCAACAAGTCCAGCAGCTCCCAATAAAGCGCCGGGTTCTTAGCCACGGCCGCCACTAGCGCCCGCTCGTCCTCGGGGCTCGTCCACTCGTCGGCCAAGTGAAAGGGCTGCACGCTCATGGGTGCCCTCCTTTGCCGGGTAACGTTGGCGGTCGGGTCCATTGTCGCCTACGCCACGGCCGCCGTTAGGCGTGCCGTGGCGCGTTAACATGGTTAATATAGTTAGGCAGTAACATTTGCAGGGGAACACCCGGAAAGCCGCTCTGTGTGAGGGTTTCCGGAGGTCGCCAAAAAAGTTTCGGGCCACGGTAATCACGACTTCGGGCCACGGTAATCACGACTTCGGGCCACGGTAATCACGACTTTGTTACAAAATCGTTCCCGGGGAAAAAGCGCTCAAACGCTTTAACAGAGAGGCTTTGCGCCGTTTTGTGTGTCGGCGGCCGGCGCCTGCTGCCGTGTTACAAAAACTCGGGTCCGTTTGTGCACAGGAACGCGGCCGGTAACATCAGCGGCGGTTGGGGGGGCGGGTGTCGAATTTGCGGCACCTCGGGGCGGGCAAGTGCTCAAAGTGAGCACGGCTACACCGCCCGCGTGGGGGCGGGACATCCCATAGGGTTTTTTATACCTTTC
>QGSR01000034.1 GCA_003387805.1 Bacillota bacterium
TGAACGGCCCAACCTCCTTGCCGACCCCGTTCAGTACCCCCGCGGACAAGGCGGAAGACGCTCAGCTCCGGGCCTGCACGGCCTCAATCTGCTCCTGAGCCACCGCACGGGCCCGCGCCAGCGCCTCCTCCAGCTTGGCCGGGTTTTTGCCGCCGGCGCGCGCCATGTGAGGTTGTCCGCCGCCGCCGCCGTCCACCACGGCCGCGGCCTCCCGCACGATGGTTCCGGCGTGGACCCCCCGCTTCACCAGGCCCGGCGTCACCATGGCCACCAAGGAGACTTTGCCGCCGGCGGCCGTGCCGAGAACCACCACCGCCTCGCCCAGCCGGTCGCGCAGCGCGTCGCCCATGGCCAGCAAGTCGCCGGGTTCCGTCCCTTTCACTTCGGCGGCCAGCACTTTCGCGCCGTTGACGCTCTCCGCCCGGGCCGCCAGCGCCTCCGCGTGCACGCCGGCCAGCCGCCGCTTCAGCTCGTCGCGCTCCCGCTCGAGGCTGCGCACCTGCTCCAGCATGCCGTGCACCTGCTCCCGCAGCTGCTGCGGCCCGGCCTGCAGCAGGCGCGAGAGGCTGCGCACCAGCTCGTCCTGACCCGCGATGTAGCGCCACGCCGCCTCGCCGGCTACCGCCTCGATGCGCCGCACGCCGGCGGCCACGCTGCCCTCGGAAACGATCTTGAACGGGCCGACCTCGCCGCTGTTATTCATATGCGTGCCGCCGCAAAGTTCGAGACTGTAGTCGCCGATGCCCACCACCCGCACGACGTCGCCGTACTTCTCGCCGAACAGGGCTTTGGCGCCTCTCCGGCGGGCTTCCTCCAGCGGCATTTCCTCCCACGTGACGGGAAGGGCGGCCATAATTTTCTCGTTGACCAGCCGCTCGATGGCATGCAGCTGCTCATCGGTCAGCGGCTCGAAGTGGGTGAAGTCAAACCGCAGCCGGTCCGGCGCCACCAGCGAGCCGGCCTGCTCCGCGTGTTCGCCCAGCACCCGGTGCAGCGCGGCGTGCAGCAGGTGCGTGGCCGTATGGTGCCGCTGCGTGGCGACGCGGGTTTGCTGGTCCACCGTGGCCAGAACCACGTCGTTGACCCGCAGCCGCCCCGAGGCGACGTGCGCGAAGTGCACGTACACGCCCGCCTCGTTCTTCTGCACGTCGGTCACTTCGGCCTGCCCGTCGGCGCCGGTGATGGTGCCCCGGTCGCCCACCTGACCGCCGCCTTCGGCGTAAAAGGGCGTCCGCTCCAGCACGATGAGGGCCTCCTGGCCCGCCCGGGCCTCGTCCACGCTTTGGCCTTCCACGAACAGCGCGACGACCCGCGACTCGTCGGACAGTCTCGTGTAGCCCACGAACTCCGTGGGCGGCACGCCGTCGATGACGTCCGCCACCGCGCCGCCGGCGCCCAGGTACGTGCCGCCGACGCGCGCCGCGCGCGCCCGCTCCCGCTGCGCGGCCATCGCCTTTTCAAACCCGTCCAGGTCCACCTCGAAGCCCCGCTCGGCGGCGATCTCCTGGGAGAGCTCCTTGGGAATGCCGAAGGTGTCGTACAGGCGGAAGACGTCCTCGCCTTTGACGACTTTTTCGCCCCGGGCCTCCAGCTCGTTCATGAGCTCGTTGAGCAGGTTGACGCCCTGGTCCAGCGTCTCCCGGAAGCGCCGCTCCTCCAGATCGATCATGTTATAAATGAAGTCCCGCCGGGACCACAGATCCGGGTAGCCGACGGACATCTGCCGGATGACCACGTCGCTGATGTCGGCCAGCACCGCCTCCTTGATGCCCAGCTGGCGGGCGTGGCGGGCGGCCCGGCGCAGCAGCCGCCGCAGAACGTAGCCCCGGCCTTCGTTGCCGGGCACGACGCCGTCGAAGATGAGGAACGTGACGGCCCGCATATGGTCCGTGACCACCCGCAGCGACACGTCGGCGTCGGGGTTTTCGCCGTACTTCACGCCGGCCCGCTCGGCCACCGCGTCCACGATGGGCCGCACCAGATCGATGTCGAAGTTGCTGGGAACGCCCTGCAGCACCGCTGCCACGCGCTCAAGGCCCATGCCCGTGTCGATGCCCGGCCGCTCCAGCTTCGTGTACGTGCCGTCTTCGTTCTTATGAAACTCGATAAAGACCAGATTCCAAATCTCCAGATAACGCTCGCAGTCGTCGCAGCCCGGCTTGCACTCTTTGTCCGCGCAGCCGAACTCGGGGCCGCGGTCGATGTAAATCTCCGAGCACGGGCCGCACGGGCCGACGCCGATCTCCCAGAAGTTGTCCTCTTTGCCCAGGCGCACGATGCGCTCCTGGGGGACGCCGATCTCCTCATGCCAGATGCGGGCCGCCTCGTCGTCCTCCCGGTAGACGCTGACCCAAAGCCGGTCCTTGGGCACCTCCATGCGCTCGGTGACGAACTCCCACGCCCAGGCGATGGCTTCGCGCTTGAAATAGTCCCCGAACGAGAAGTTGCCCAGCATCTCGAAAAACGTGTTGTGCCGCCTGGTGTAGCCTACCTGATCGATGTCCGGCGTGCGGACGCAGCGCTGGCACGTCGTAATGCGCGGGTGCTCCGGCTTGCGCTGGCCGAGAAAGTACGGCTTGAAGGGCACCATGCCCGCCGCGGTCAGCAGCAGCGTCGGGTCGTCACGGGGCACCAGCGTCGCGCCGGGATGCACGAAATGGTCTTTTTCCTCAAAAAAACGCAGAAACTCGCGGCGCAGTTCGTCCGCAGTCCACCGCTTCATGGAGGACTTCCTCCCTCGATGAGCCGATGACGCAGTAAAATGCGCTTTTTCGTCGTTAGTTGATCGTAGCAACTCGCCTGGAGAGTGTCAAGCAATGGAAAACGGCGCAAGTTGCCCTGCGCCGTTTCTTACCGGGGACTGGCGGACTGGATGGCTTCGCTGACCCACTGCACGCCGGGGGATTTTTTCACGCGGCGGGCGGCCCGCTCCATCCGGCGGCCCATTTGGCGGGCTTCCCGCATCCACCGCCGCCGGGTGCGGGGGCTGGTGCGGCCCATCAGCCAGGCGCCGAGGGCGAAACCCGCCAAACCCCACGTCAGCTGGCGAAACATGGCCCCGTCAGCTCCTGCGCCGCGGTCGGCGGGGCGCCCGCCCCTGGGGGGGGGCGCGCCCACGAGGCGCGGGCGGGGCCCGCCGGCCCGGTGGGCCGGCCTCAGCGGGTGCCGGCCGCGATAGTATGCCCCGCCGGCTGCCGGATGTTGCCGCCGGCCGCGGAATCGGGCAGCTGCCGGTCGATGACGCCGCCGCCGACGACGAAGTCGCCGTCGTACCACACCACCGCCTGCCCGGGGCTGATGGCCCGCTGGGGCTCGATGAGGCGCGTGATGATCTCGCCGTTTTCGCCCGGGTAGATGACGGCGTCAGCCGGCTCCGCATTGTAGCGGATTTTCGCCTGGACGCGCACGGGCCCGTCGATGGGGCCGGTGCTGACCCAGTTCACGTCCCGCACGGCCAGCGTCGTGCCGAACACGTCGTCCTCGGTGCCCACCACCAGCGCGTTGTTTTCCTCATCGATGGCGATGACGTACAGGCGCTCGGAGCTGCTGATGCGCAGACCCTTGCGCTGGCCCACGGTGTAGAACGCGATGCCGTCGTGGGTGCCCAGGCGCTTTCCGGTCTTGTCCACGATGGGCCCCGGCTTGTGGGCTTCGGGCCGGTACTCCCGGAGGAAGCGGCGGTAGTCGTTGTCGGGAATGAAGCAGATTTCCTGGGAGTCGGGCTTGAGCCCCACGCCCAGGCCCATCTCCAGCGCCATCCGCCGAATCTCTTCCTTCGTGTAGTCGCCGCAGGGCGTCAGCGTGCGCGCCAGCTGCTCCTGGGTCTGCCCGTAAAAGGTGTACGTCTGGTCTTTGTGCGGGTCCGCGGACTTGCGCACCACGTAGCGGCCCCGCTGGGGATCATAGCCGATGCGGGCGTAGTGGCCCGTGGCCACGTAGTCCGCGCCCAGCTCCATGGCCTTCTGCAGCAGCATGCCGAACTTGACCTTCTGGTTGCAGATGAGGCACGGGTTGGGCGTTTCGCCCCGCAGGTACTCCTCGACGAACACGTCAATGACCGCTTCCTGGAACGGCTCCTGGAAATTGACTACGTAGTACGGAATGCCCAGCTTGTAGGCGACGCGCCGCGCGTCCTCCACCGCCGTCAGGCTGCAGCAGCCGCTCTCGGAGCGCTCGCCGAAGGGCAAATCCGAGGGCCACAGCTGCATGGTGATGCCGATGACGTCGTAACCTTCCTCTTTGAGCAGCGCCGCCGCCACCGAGCTGTCGACGCCGCCGCTCATGGCCACGACGACGCGGATTTGGTGCTTGGGCGGCGCACCGGGCGGCAGCGGCCACCCGGGCGGCAGGTCGCGGGTCGCCTTTCCGTCCCGGCGCCAATGGGTGTTGAGCTTCTCGTTCGGCTTCATGGCCGTCACTCTCCGTGCAGGAGGCGGGCGGCCGCGGCGGCGCGCCCGCGCAGTTTCTCTATCGTCTCGGCGACGATGTCCACCACCGCCGCCACGTCTTCTTCCGTCGTGTGCCTGCCCACCGTCAGGCGCAGACCCGAGGCAGCCAGCTCCTTCGGCAGCCCGACGGCCGTCAGCACGTGGGACGGCTCCAGCGATCCGGACGTGCACGCCGAACCCGCGGACGCCGCCACGCCGGCCAGGTCCAGGTTCAGCAGCAGCGACTCGCCGTCGACGCCCGGAAAGCTGAAGTGCACGTTGTTGGGCAGCCGGCGAACGGGATGGCCGTTGAGCACGGCGCCGGGGACGCGCCGGCGGATGCCGTCGATGAGCGCATCCCGCAGCCCCTCCAGCCGCGCGGCCTCGCCGGGCCGGTGGTCCAGCGCCTTCTTCAGCGCCGCGGCCAGGCCCACGATGCCCGCCACGTTTTCCGTGCCGGCCCTGAGGCCCCGCTCCTGGCCGCCGCCGTGCAGCAGCGGCTCCAGCTTGGTGCCCGTGCGCACGTACAGAACGCCGACGCCTTTCGGCCCGTACAGCTTGTGGGCCGACAGCGCCAGCAGGTCGCAGCCGATGTCGTCGGGCCGCACCTCCAGCAGCCCCGCAGTCTGCACCGCGTCCACCAGCAGCGGCACGCCCCGGGCCCGGGTGATGCGGGCGATTTCTTCCACCGGCTGGATGGTCCCGATTTCGTTGTTCGCGTGCATGACGGCCACCAGCGCCGTGTCGGGCCGCAGCGCTTCGGCCACCGCGACCGGGTGCACGACGCCATACTCGTCCACGGGCACCCGCGTCACCCCGAACCCTTGCCGCTCGAGAAAGGCCGCGGAGGCCAGCACCGCCTGGTGCTCCACGGCCGAGACCACCACGTGCGCGCCCCGGCCCCGCTTCCGGGCGGCGAAGGCCGCGCCTTTGACGGCCAGGTTCAGCGCCTCGGTGCCGCCGGAGGTGAAGTACACTTCGCCGGGCTTGACGTCCAGCGCTTCGGCCACCTGCACCCGCGCGTCGTCCACGGCGGCTCGCGTCAGGCGCGCCGCGGCGTAGGGCGACGACGGGTTCCCGTACCCTTCCCGCAGCCATGGAAGCATGGCCTCCAGCACGTCCGGGTCCAGCGGCGTCGTGGCCGCGTAGTCCATGTAAATCGTCCGCATCGTGTTGGGCCACCTCCCGCGTCCGCGGCCCGGGCCTACGGTCAGATGTAGTACACGTACTCGCTGCGCTGGGCCCGCTCTCGTTCCGCGTGGACCAAAAGCTCCGCCACGGTCATCGAGTCCAGCAGCTCCACGATCCGGCGGTTCAGCTCCCGCCACAAAAAACGCGTGCCGTATTTGGGCACGCAGCGGGCGTCGGTGCCCAGCGGCCCGCCGTCGTCCACCCGGATCTCCACGTCGCCCTCCAGCGCTCGGAGCACGTCGCCCACCGTCATCTGCTCCGGCGGCATGGCCAGCCGGTACCCGCCCTGGGCGCCCCGGACGCTGGTGACGAACCCCGCTTTGCGCAGCACGCCCATGAGCTGCTCCAGATAGTGCTCCGACACTTCCTGCCGGGCGGCAATCTGCCTGAGCGGAATCGGGTCCCGCCCGCCGTGCTGCGCCAAGTCCAGCAGGGTCCGCAGGCCGTACTCGCCCCGGGTGGAAATCCGCATCGCGCGTTCCTCCAGTTTGCAATTCCGACTGTTCCGGTGGACTTTGCGGACTTATACTAGCACGGAACGAAGGCGTCGTCAACGACGGCCCGCGGCGTCGGGGACCGGGCCGGGCCCGCCGCCCGAGGCGCCGCCCCGTTCCCGCAGCCGCTCCAGGCGCCGGCGGACCGCGGCCTCCTCGCCTTGGTCGCTGGGCTCGTAAAACGTCCGGCCCGCCACGTTGTCGGGCAAATACTGCTGCGGCACGTAATGGTCCGGATAGTCGTGCGGATATTTGTATCCGGCGCCGTGGCCCAGCCGTTTCGCGCCGCGGTACGATGTGTCGCGCAAATGGATCGGCACCGGCTCCCACCGCTCGGTGCGCACCGCCTCCAGCGCCCGGTCGATGGCCAAATACGCGGCGTTGCTCTTGGGCGCCGTCGCGATGTAGATGGCCGCCTGGGCCAGGGGAATCCGGGCCTCGGGCAGTCCCACGTGCTCCACGGCCTGGGCGGCCGCCACGGCCAGGGGCAGCGCCCTCGGATCCGCGTTGCCCACGTCCTCGGCCGCATGCACGATGAGCCGCCGGGCGATGGCCCGGGGATCCTCCCCCGCCTCCAGCATCCGGGCCAGCCAGTACACCGCCGCGTCCGGATCGGAGCCCCGCATGCTCTTGATAAAGGCCGACATGGTGTCGTAGTGCGCGTCGCCGTCCCCGTCGTAGACGATGGCCCGGCTCTGCATGGCCGCCCGCACCGCCTCGGCCGTGACCACGACGGGCCCGCCCGCGGGCCGGCCCTCGATGCGGGCTTGCGCGGCGGCCACCTCCACCGCGGCCTCCAGCCCGTTCAGCGCGGCGCGCGCGTCGCCGTTGGCGCCCCGGAGCAGCTCCGCGAGGGCGTCCTCCTGCAGCTCCACGGGCCGCCGGCCCAGGCCCCGCTCCTCATCAAGCAGGGCGCGCCGAATCAGCGTGGTCAGGTGCTCGTCGCTCAAAGCCTGCAGGCGCAGAAGGCGCGCCCGGGACAGCAAGGGCGCGTTGACGGAAAAGTACGGGTTCTCCGTGGTGGCGCCGATCAAGATGACGGTGCCGTCCTCCACCGCCGGCAGCAGCGCGTCTTGCTGCGCTTTGTTGAACCGGTGGATTTCGTCGATGAAAAGAATGGTGCGCCGGCCGTGAAACCGCAGGGCGTCTTTGGCCTCTTCGATGACCTTGCGGACGTCGGCCACGCCGCTGCCCACGGCGTTCAGCTTCGCAAAGCGGGACCTGGTCGTCTGCGCGATCACTTCGGCCAGCGTCGTCTTGCCCGATCCCGGCGGGCCGAACAAGATCAGCGACGGCAGCCGATCCGACTCGATGGCCACCCGCAAGGGCCGGCCGGGGCCGATGAGTTCCTCCTGGCCCACCACCTCGTCCAGCGTGCGGGGCCGCATGCGTGTGGCCAGCGGCGCCGACGCGCGGCGCGCCTCCTCGGCCGCCGCGGCAAACAAGTCACCCATAGCATCCACCTCGGTTCCGCCCGTGCGCCTTCCGCGCTCCGGCCGCCGGCGTCCGCTCCGGCGCCGGCCTGGCTTTACCGCCATTATGGCACAAAAAAACGGGAGCGTCGCTCCCGAAGAAGTACCCCGCCATGCCGCTGAACCGACCTTAATGAACCTGCGCTCAAGCAGGTGGGTGTCCTCCTGGGCGCTTGTGAGCTTCCCCGTCAGGCGAGGCCTGCTCGCCACGCCCAGAGTCCAGACTCCCAATGTAGTAGGTGTTCGGTCATTAATAGGTCCGGTTGCATGGCGCACACAGCAGGGCATGTGTGTCCGCAACCCGATCATACCACAAGGCCCGCCCGGCCGACAACCACCCGACCGTGGCAGATCGTGACAAACGAGCCGGGGCGGGGCGTCTCTCGCGCCGGCCGCCCCGGCAGGCCATGCGGCTACGCCGGCTCCGGCGCGGGCACGTCGGTCCGGATGTGCAGCTCCTTCAGCTGCGCCGGGTCCACCGGCGAAGGCGCCTGGGTCAGCAGGCAGCTCGCGCTTTGCGTCTTCGGGAACGGGATGACGTCCCGGATGTTGTCCGTGCCCACCAGGAGCATGATCAGGCGGTCAAAGCCGAAGGCCACGCCGCCGTGGGGCGGCGTGCCGTGCTCGAACGCGTCCAGCAGGAAGCCGAACTTGTCCCGGGCTTCCTCCCGGGAGAGCCCGAGCACGTCGAACACCATCTCCTGCACGTCCCGGCGGTGAATCCGGATGCTGCCGCCGCCCAGCTCGTAGCCGTTGATGACCAGGTCGTACGCCTTGGCCCGCACCCGTTCCGGCTCGGTCTTG
This sequence comes from Bacillota bacterium, assembly GCA_003387805.1. Classification (GTDB taxonomy): domain Bacteria; phylum Bacillota; class Limnochordia; order Limnochordales; family ZCTH02-B6; genus CALJUZ01. The sequence continues at coordinate 8,389 of QGSR01000034.1, forward strand.
AGCAGCTCCACGTGTTCGTCCACCGGCGACGTGAACGGGTGATGGGCCGAGTCCAGCTCGCCCGTCTCGGGATCCCGGTGGAACAGCGGCCAGTCCACGATCCACACCGGGGCGAACTGGCGCGGGTCCGGCGAGAAAATTTCCCGCCCCAGCCGCACCCGCAGCCGGCCCAGGATCTCCGCGGCCACCTCGCGCCGGTCCGCCGCAAACAGCAGCATGTCGCCCGGCGCCGCGCCCGCGGCCTCCAGCACCGCCGACAGCTCGTCCTCCGACAAAAACTTGGCGATGGGCGAGCGCACGCCGCCCTCTTCCACCGCTATCCACGCCAGGCCCTTGGCGCCCCACTGCACCGCCAGCTCCGTCAGCTCGTCGATCTCCCGGCGGGTCATGCCGCCCTTGCCCTTCACGTTGAGCACTTTGACCCGGCCGCCCTGCTTCACCGCGCCGGAAAACACCCGGAAGCCGCTGCGGGCCACGATGTCCGACACGTCCACCAGTTCCATGCCGAAGCGCAGATCCGGCTTGTCGCTGCCGTAGCGCTCGACGGCTTCGTCATACGAGAGGCGCGGGAAGGGCACGGGCAGCTCGATGCCCGCCGCCTCCTTGAAGACGTGGACGATGAGCCGCTCCATCACGTCCAGCACGTCCTCGGTGTCGACGAACGACATCTCCACGTCGATCTGCGTAAACTCGGGCTGCCGGTCGGCCCGCAGATCTTCGTCGCGGAAGCAGCGCGCCAGCTGGTAGTAGCGCTCGAAACCGCTGACCATCAGCAGCTGCTTGAAGAGCTGCGGCGACTGGGGCAGCGCGTAGAAGTGGCCCGGATGCACGCGGCTGGGCACCAAATAGTCGCGGGCGCCCTCGGGCGTGCTGCGGGTCAGCATGGGCGTCTCGATCTCCAGAAACCCTTCGGCGTTCAGGAAGCCCCGCACCGCCTGGGCGGCTTTGTGGCGCATAATGATGTTCCGCTGCATCACCGGCCGCCGCAGATCCAGCGCTCGGTGGCGCAGCCGCACCGCCTCGTCCACTTCCGTCCGGTCGTCAATGCCGAAAGGCAGCGATCCGGCCCGGCTCAAAATCTCGACGTGGCGGCCGTCCACCTCGATGCGGCCCGTGGGCAGCTCCGGATTTTCCGCGCCGGGCAGCCGCCGTCGCACGGTGCCTTTCACCGACACCACGTATTCGCTGCGCAGCGTGTCGGCCATTTCGTAAGCCTCCGCGTCCGTCTGCGGGCTGAACACAATCTGCACGATGCCGCTGCGGTCCCGCAAGTCGACGAAAATGAGGCCGCCGTGGTCCCTCCGCCGGTGCACCCAGCCGTTCAGCGTCACGTCCCGTCCTTCGTGCTCCAGCCGCAGGTCTCCGCACCAATGGGTCCGCTGCCATCCGCTCGACGCCGCCATCGTCACTTCTCGCCTCTCTTCTCCTGCAAAACGTGTACCGCTTCGTCCACGCCCACCGTTCGCTCGTCGCCCGACTCCATGTCGCGCAGCTGCACCGTGCCGGCCTTGGCCTCGTCGTCGCCGATGATAAGCACGGTCTTGGCGCCCAGCCGGTTGGCCTGCCGCATCTGCGCCTTCAGGCTGCGGCCCATGTAGTCCAGCTCCGCCCGCAGCCCGGCCCGGCGCAGCCTCTCCGCCAGCACGACGCCGACGCGCCGGCCCGCGTCGCCCAGGGTGGCTACGTACGCGTCCAGCGCGGCCGCCTCGCCCCGCAGCGTTCCCTCGGCGGCCAGCAGGATGCGCTCCATCCCCGCGGCGAAGCCCACCGCCGGCGTGGGCGGCCCGCCCAGCGTCTCCACCAGGCCGTCGTAGCGGCCGCCGCCGCCCAGAGCGTCCTGCGCGCCCAGCACGGGCGACAAAAATTCGAACACGGTCTTGGTATAGTAGTCCAGCCCCCGGACCAGCCGGGGGTTGATGACGTATTCGATGCCCAGCTCGTCCAGGTAGCGCCGCACCGTCGCGAAGTGGTCCGCGCACTCCTCGCACAAAGAATCCAGGATTGAGGGCGCGTCCTGCGTCGCGGCCCGGCACGACTCCCGCTTGCAGTCCAAGACCCGCAGCGTGTTGCGCTCGAAGCGGTCCTGGCAGCTCTTGCACAACGAGTCGCGCACCGGTTCCAGCGCCTCCCGCAGTTTCCGCACGTACGCGGGCCGGCACTGGGGGCAGCCGATGCTGTTCAGGTGCAGCTCGTAGTCGGCCAGCCCGATGCGCCGAAACAGCGACGCGGCCATGGCGATAATCTCCGCGTCGGCCGCCGGATCCATGGTGCCGATGCACTCGGCGCCCAGCTGGTGGAACTGCCGGGCCCGGCCGGCCTGGGGCCGCTCGTAGCGGAACATGGGGCCCGCGTACCACAGCTTGACGGGCTGGGGCTCCGTGTCCAGCCGCCGTTCCAAGTATGCCCGGACCGCGCCCGCGGTGCCTTCGGGCCGCAGCGTCAGGCTGCGCTCGCCGCGGTCCTCGAAGGTGTACATCTCCTTCTCCACCACGTCGGTGTCTTCGCCGATGCCGCGGGCGAACAGCTCCGTGTGCTCGAAGATGGGCGTCCGGATTTCCCCGTAGCCGTAACGGGCGAACACGTCCCGCATCGCGTTTTCCAAGGCCTGCCAGCGGCGGGCGTCGTCCGGCAAAATGTCGGCCGTGCCCCGCGGCGCGGCTATCCGTGCCACATCGACCACCTCGCTGGGATATAACTAGGCGGAATCCCCGCGGATTCCGCCTTCTCCTTCAATCCACGTCATCGGGCTGACCGCGCCGCGGCGCCGG
>QGSR01000035.1 GCA_003387805.1 Bacillota bacterium
GGTGCGCCGCGGGCGGGCCGGCGCGCCGGCGTACGCGACGTGGATTTGGATCGCGCTGGCAGCCGTCGTCGTCTTCTTGCTGTTGCGCTGAAGGCCGCGGGGGCGGCGCGGTTTCCTTTTCCTCCGCCCTTGGGTATAATTTCCGTTGGGTAACACGCTGACTCGCGAAGGTGAGGGGGTCCCACACAATTGAATCTCATTGAAAGTCAAGCCAAAGCCATCTTCGCCGCGGCGGGCATTCCCGTGCCGCGCGGCCGGCTGGCCGCCACGCCCGAGGAAGTCCGGGACATCGCCGCTGAAATCGGCGGGCGCGTGGTGGTCAAAGCCCAGGTGCCCATCGGCGGCCGGGGCAAGGCCGGCGGCATCCAGCTGGCCGACGGCCCGGACGGCGCCTACGAACAGGCGCGGCAAATTCTGGGCATGGACCTGAAAGGCTTCAAAGTCGAGCAGGTGCTCGTGGAAGAAGCCGCCGCCATCCAGCAGGAGTTCTACCTCAGCATCACCACCGACCGCGACCGCCAGGCCAACGTCGTCATCTTCTCCACCGAAGGCGGCGTGGACATCGAGGAAGTCGCCGAAAAGACGCCGGAAAAAGTCATCAAGTACTGGATTGACGCCGGGTTGGGCCTGCGCGACTACCACATCCGCGACATCGCCTTTCAAGCCGGCGTGTCGACGGACGTGCTGAAGCAGCTGGCTCCCGTTTTGCACACCATGTACGGCATTTTGCGGGCCAAGGACGCCATGCTGGTGGAAATCAACCCCCTCGCCCTGCTCGAGGACGGGCGCATCGTGGCCTTGGACGGCAAGATGCAGATTGACGACAACGCGCTGTTCCGCCAGCAGGACATCGCCGCGGACAAGCGTGAAGAGGGAGAGCATCCGCTGGAGAAGGAGGCGGCCCGCCGGGGCCTGGCCTACGTCAAGCTGGACGGCCACGTGGGCGTCATCGGCAACGGCGCCGGCCTGGTCATGACGACGCTGGACATGATCCAGCGCAGCGGCGGCAAGGCGGCCAACTTCCTCGACATCGGCGGCGGCGCCCGCGCGGAGGTCGTGCGCAACGCGCTGGAGCTGGTTCTGTCCGACCCGGACGTGAAGTCGGTGCTCATCAACGTGTTCGGCGGCATCACCCGGGGCGACGAGGTGGCCCGGGGGCTTCTGGACGCCATCAGCACGCTGGAGATCAAGGTGCCCATCGTCGTGCGGCTGGCCGGCACCAACGCCGAAGAGGGCCTGGCGCTGCTCCAAGGCTCGCCGCTGACGCCCGCGGACACGTTTGAAGAGGCGGCCCGCAAAGCGGTGGAAGCCGCCAGCGCCTGACGAGGAGGATAACGGCAGCAAATGAGCATTCTCGTTGACAAAAACACGCGACTCATCGTGCAGGGGATTACGGGGCGGGAAGGCGCCTTCCACGCGGGCCAGATGCTGGCCTACGGCACCAACGTGGTGGGCGGCGTCACGCCGGGCCGCGGCGGCCAAGAAGTGCACGGCGTGCCCGTCTTCAACACGGTCCGGGAAGCGGTGGAGACCGTCCGGCCCAACGCCTCCATCATTTTCGTCCCCCCGGCCTTCGCGGCCGAGGCCATTCTCGAAGCCGCGGAAAACGGCATCGAGCTTATCGTGGCCATCACCGAAGGCATTCCGGTCCAGGACATGATCGAGACGGTGCAGTACGTCCGCAGCCAGGGCGTGCGCCTCATCGGCCCCAACTGCCCGGGCCTCATCAGCGCGGAGAAGGCGCTGGTGGGCATTTTGCCCGGCCGCATTTTCAAGGAAGGGCCCGTGGGCATGGTGTCCCGCAGCGGCACGCTGACGTACGAAGTGGTGGCCGGCCTGTCGGCCCGGGACATCGGCCAGTCCACGGTGGTCGGCATTGGCGGCGACCCCATCATCGGCACCCGCTTCATCGACGTGCTGCAGATGTTTGAGGAAGACCCGCAGACGGAAGTCGTGGTCATGATCGGCGAAATCGGCGGCTCCGACGAAGAGGAGGCGGCCGAGTACATCAAGACCATGAAAACGCCGGTGGTCAGCTTCATCTCCGGCCGCACCGCGCCGGAGGGCAAGCGCATGGGCCACGCGGGCGCCATCATCTCCGGCGGCCGCGGCACCGCCCAGTCGAAAGTGGCGGCGCTGGAAGCGGCCGGCGTGCCGGTGGCCAACACCATCAGCGAGATCGTGGACCACGTGGCCGGCATTTTGAAGAAATAAGCAAAAAGGATGCGGCGCCCCGGGGGCCGGACGGTTCCCGGGCGCCGAAGCAGCCCGCCGGGCGCTAGGCCGCGCGCGAGCGGCGCCAAACGAGCAGCACCGTGCGGCCGCGCCGCTTGAGCAGCGGATTCACCAGCGCCTGAACGATGCGGCACAGCAAAGGCATCGCCCCCCGCTGAAACCGGTTTGAGCCGTCGGCTTGTCGGCTAAACCAGTATATCGGCGGGGGGCGATTGTGTGCGTCAGTCGATCTGCGCCCGCTGCAGCCTGCCGGAGTAGTCGATGTACACCGTCTTCCACTCGGTGAAGCTGTCCAGCGCCTGCACCGACGCCTCGCGGTGGCCGTTGCCCGTGCCCCGGGTGCCGCCGAAGGGCAGGTGCACCTCGGCGCCGGTGGTGCCGTGGTTGATGTAGACGATGCCCGTGGTCAGGTCCCGGGCCGCCTGCATGGCCTTGTTGACGTCCTGGGTGAAGATGGAGCTGGACAGGCCGTACTCCGAGTCGTTGTTGATCTCGATGGCCTCCTCCAGGCTCTTCACGGGGATGATGACCGCCACGGGGCCGAAAATCTCCTCCCGGGCGATGCGCATGTCGGGGCTCACCCGGGTGAAGATGGTCGGGCGGTAGAAGTACCCTTGGGCCAGTTCGCCCTCCTGCACCGTCTCGCCGCCGGTCAGCAGCTGCGCGCCTTCCTGCCGGCCGACTTCCACGTAGCCGTGCACCCGGGTCAGCTGCTTCTCGTTGACGATGGGGCCCACGTTGGTGTCTTCATCCAGCGGGTTGCCCAGGCGCAGCTTCTGGACGCCTTCCACCAGCCGCTCCTGCAGCTCGTCCACGACGGCCTCGTGCACCAGCAGCCGGCTGGCCGCGGTGCAGCGCTGGCCCGTGGTGCCGAAGGCGCTCCACAAAATGGCTTCCGTGGCCAGGTCCAGGTTGGCGTCGTCCATGACGGTAATGGCGTTCTTGCCGCCCATCTCCAGCGTGACGCGCTTGCCCAGGCGCGCGGCCTCCACCGAAATGGCGCGGCCCGTCTGCGTGGAGCCGGTGAACGAGATGACCCGGATGAGCGGGTGCTCCACCACCGGCACGCCCGTCTGCTTGCCGGGGCCCAGAACCACGTTGACGACGCCCGGCGGCAGGCCCGCTTCCTCCATGAGCTTGACGAACTCCAGGGAAACGAGGGGCGTATCCTCCGCGGGCTTCCAGACTACCGCGTTGCCCGCGATGAGGGCCGGCGCCAGCTTCCACGACGGCACCGCAATGGGGAAGTTCCACGGCGTGATGAGGCCAACGACGCCGACGGGATCCCGCACCGTGTACGCGAACTTGTTCGGCATCTCCGAAGGCGTGGTGAAGCCGAACAAGCGGCGGCCTTCGCCGGCCATGTAGTAAAACTCGTCGATGGCTTCCTGCACGTCGCCCCGGGCTTCAAACAGCACCTTGCCCATTTCCCGGGACATGAGCCGCGCCAGCTCTTCCTTGCGCTCCTGGATGAGCTGGGCGATGCGGTAGAGGATTTCTCCGCGCCTGGGCGCAGGGGTCAGCCGCCACTTCTTGAAGGCTTCGTACGCCGTGCGCGCGGCCAGGTCCACTTCCGCGGCCCCCGCGACGGACGTCCGCCCCAAAAGCTCGCCCGTGGCGGGGTTGATGTCCGGGTAGAACTGGCCCGTGCTGCCCGGTACCGACCGGCCGCCGATCCAGCTTTCCAGGACCGGGGCGTCGGCGCCGGCGGTAGCTTGAGTCGACATCAGCATAGCCTCCTGCCTGCATGGTGGGGTTGAAGTCTCATGGAACCATTTCGCAAAGGCGCGGAACTTTCCTCTTCGTCGTCTTCTGTTGCATTTGCGCCCCGCCTCCGGCCTGCGCCCGGCGAGGGCCCGGTGCGTGCACCCTGCCGCGGCCGGGGTCGCCCGGGCCGGCGCCGCCCGGACCGCGCCGCCCGCCCGGCGCGCCCCGACGAAGGAATCCATAGGCTGGAAGGTAGAATAATGTAGCCGAGTCGTCATTCAAGGAGGAGGGCTTCCTCATGACCGATTCCGCGGCAGGGCGGACGCCGAAGCGCACTCCGCTCTACGACGAGCACGTGGCCGCCGGCGCCCGCATGATCGAGTTCGCGGGATTTGCCATGCCCGTGGAGTACAGCGGCATTATCGCCGAGCACAAGACGGTGCGCAGCGCGGCCGGATTGTTTGATTTGTCGCACATGGGGGAATTTTCGGTGTCCGGGCCCGGCGCGGCCGCCTTCATGGAGTGGGCCGTCACCAACAAAGTGGCCAACATGAAGGAAGGGCAGGCCCGCTACGCGGTCATCTGCAAGCCCGACGGCGGCATCGTGGACGACGTGGTGGTCTACCGACGCGCCGACGATTTTCTCATCGTCGCCAACGCGGCCAACATCGAGAAAGACGTGGCGTGGCTGGACTACCTGCGCCGGTCGTGGCCGGGCGAGGGCGGCCCGCCCGTCAATCCCGAGGACGTGGTCATCCGGGATTTGTCCGACGAGACCGCTCTCATCGCGATCCAGGGGCCCCGCTCCGAAGCCGTACTGGCCCGGCTAACCGGCGCCGACCTCAGCGCCGTGAGGCCCTTCCGCTTCGTGGAGGACCGGGTCGCGGGCCACCGGGCGCTCATCTCCCGGACGGGCTACACCGGCGAGGACGGCTTCGAGCTGTACATCGCCCCCGAGGCGGCGGTGCCCCTGTGGCGGGCGCTGCTGGAAGCGGGCGGGCCCGATGGCCTGGTGCCGGTGGGGCTGGGCGCGCGCGACACGCTGCGGCTGGAAATGCGCTTTCCATTGTACGGCAACGACATCGACGAGACCACGACGCCGCTGGAGGCGGGCCTGGATTTCGTCGTCAAGTTCGACAAAGAAGGGTTCGTCGGCAAAGAGGCGCTGGAGCGGCAGCGCGACCAGGGCGTGCCCCGGCGGCTGGTGGGCTTCAAGCTGGAGGGGCGGGGCATCCCGCGGCAGGGCTACCCGCTGTTCGCCGGCGGCCGGGAGGTGGGCCGCGTCACCAGCGGCTCCATGTCGCCGTCTTTGGGCGAGCCCGTGGGCATGGGCTACGTGGAGGCGGCCTGCGCCGAGCCGGGGACCCTTTTGGAGATGGAGATGCGCGGCCGGCGCATTCCCGCTCGCGTCGTGGAAGGGCGGTTCGTGGAACGGTAGCGGCCGCGGCGCGGCCGGCCGGGACTTCGGCCGGACCGGGTCCGGTGCCATAGAAAACGGCAGTGCCAAGGAGGAGGCCTTCCATGTATCCGGAGGATCTGCGTTACAACAAGGAACACGAGTGGGTGCGGCGCGAAAACGGACGGGCCCGCATCGGCATCACCCATTACGCGCAGGAAGAGCTGGGCGACGTGGTCTTCGTGGACTTGCCGGAGCCGGGCAGCACGTTCCAGGCCGGCGAAGCGTTTGCGGCCGTGGAGTCGGTGAAAGCCGTGTCCGACATCTTCGCGCCGGTCAGCGGCCGCGTCGTGGAGGTCAACGAGGCTCTGGCGGACCGGCCCGAACTCATCAATGAAGACCCGTACGGCGAAGGCTGGATCGCCGTGTTCGAGATGGACGACCCGTCCGAACTGGACGGTCTGCTGGATGCGGAAGGCTACAGAAAGATGGTGGAAGGCTGAGCCTCCCGCTGAAAGGAGGATGTCGCGTTGCCTTACACGTCTATGACCGAGGCGGACAAGCAGGCAATGCTGAAAGTGATCGGCGTGGAGTCGGCGGATGAGCTGTTCGCGGACATACCCGAATCCATCCGCCTGACCCGGCCGCTGAACCTGCCGAAAGGGATGGCCGAGGCGGAGGTGCGCCGGCACGTGGGCGCCCTCGCGGCGAAAAACGCGGACGTCACCCAATACGCCTGCTTTTTGGGCGCGGGCGCGTACGACCACCTGATCCCCGCGGCCGTGCCGCAGCTGGTCTCCCGCTCGGAGTTTTACACGTCGTATACGCCGTACCAGCCGGAGATTACGCAAGGCGTGCTCCAGGCCACCTACGAGTACCAGACGCTCATCGCCCAGCTGACGGGCATGGACATGGCCAACGCGTCCATCTACGACGGCGCGACGGCCCTAGCCGAGGCGGCGCTGGTCGCGTGCAACCAAACCCGGCGGGAGAAAGTGCTGATCCCGCAGACGGTGCATCCCGAGTACCGCCAGGTGGTGCACACGTATTTGCGCCATCAGAACCTGGAAGTGGTGGAGGTGCCGTACAAAGACGGCGCCACCGACATGGAAACGCTGGCGGAGATGGTGGACGACACCGTCGCGGCCGTGGTCGTGCAGCAGCCCAACTTTTTCGGCGTCCTGGAGGACACCCGCGGCTTCGGCCGGCTGGCGGAAAAGCACGGCGCGCTGCTCATCGCGGCCATTGCCGATCCTTTGACGCTGGGCGTGTTGGAGGCGCCGGGCGCCTACGGCGCGCACCTCGCGGTGGGCGAAGGGCAGCCTTTGGGCAATCCCCTCAGCTTCGGCGGCCCGTACCTGGGCTTTTTCGCCGCCCGGGACGAGCTGGTGCGGCGCATTCCGGGCCGCATCGTCGGCGCGACGGTGGACAAAGACGGCAACACCGGCTACGTGCTGACCCTGCAGACCCGGGAGCAGCACATCCGCCGCGAGCGGGCCACGTCCAACATCTGCACGAACCAGGGCCTGAACGCCTTGACCGCGGCCGTGTACCTGACGCTGCTGGGCAAGCAGGGCGTGAAGGACGTGGCGTATCAGTCGCTGCAGAAGGCGCATTACGCGCAGCGGGCCATCACCGCGCTGCCGGGCTTCAGCGCGGCGTGGGAGCGGCCCTTCTTCCACGAGTTCGTCGTGCGCACCAGCGCCGACCCCGAGGAGCTGGTGCAGCGGCTGCTGGACTATCAGATCATCGGCGGGCTGCCGCTGGGCCGCTTCTACCCGGAGCTGTCCGACGCGATTTTGTTCTGCGTCACCGAAGCCCGCACGAAGGAAGAAATCGACCGGCTCGTGGCGGCACTGGAGGGATTGACATGACCCGGGCCATCAGCGGCTATCACTTGGAAGGCAGCGTGCCGCTCATTTTCGAAAAGGGAGCGCCGGGCCGGCGCGGGTATCGCCTGCGGGAGCGGGCCGTAGACGAGCTGCCGCTGGACGAGCTGACCCCGCCGGAGCACCAGCGGCAGCAGGACGCGCCGCTGCCCGAGGTCAGCGAGCTGGAGGCGGTGCGGCACTTCATCGCGCTGTCCCGCCGCAACTACGGCGTGGACGTGGGCTTTTACCCGCTGGGCTCGTGCACGATGAAGTACAACCCGAAAGTGAACGAGCTCATGGCGTCGCTGCCGGGCTTCGCGCACGTCCATCCGTACCAGCCCGAGGAGACGGTGCAAGGCGCCCTGGAGCTCATGTACAACCTGGAGAAGTACTTGTGCGAAATCGCGGGGCTGAGCCGCGCGACGCTGCAACCCGCCGCGGGCGCCCACGGGGAGCTGCTGGGCCTCATGGTGATGAAGGCATACCATGAGAGCCGGGGCGACCACCACCGGGTGGAGGTCATCGTGCCCGACTCGGCCCACGGCACGAATCCGGCCAGCGCGGCCATGTGCGGCTACAAAGTGGTGCAGGTGGGCTCCAACGAGCGGGGCAGCGTGGACGTGGAGCAGCTGCGGGCGTTGGTCGGGCCCAACACCGCGGGCCTCATGCTGACCAACCCCAACACGCTGGGCTTGTTCGAGGAGGACATCCTCGAGATCGCGCACATCGTGCACGAGGCGGGCGGGCTTTTGTACTACGACGGCGCCAACGCCAACGCGATTTTGGGCCGGGCCCGGCCCGGCGATATGGGCTTCGACATCGTGCACTTCAACCTGCACAAGACATTCTCCACGCCCCACGGCGGCGGCGGGCCCGGCGCGGGGCCCATCGCGGTGCGGGAGGATCTGGTGCGGTTTTTGCCGGTGCCCATGGTGGAGAAGGACGGCGACCGCTTCTATCTCGACTACGACCGTCCCGACGCCGTCGGCCGCATCAAGGCGTTTTACGGCAACTTCGGCATGCTGGTGCGGGCGTACACGTACATCCGCACCCACGGGCCGGAGGGCCTGCGCCGCGTCAGCGAGCGGGCCGTCATCAATGCCAACTATTTGATGCGGCGGCTGGCCGGCCACTTCGAGCTGCCTTACGACCGCCACTGCATGCACGAGTTCGTGCTGTCGGGCGTGCGCCAGAAGAAGCAGGGCGTGCGCACGCTGGACATCGCCAAGCGCCTTTTGGACTACGGCGTCCACGCGCCCACCATCTACTTCCCGCTCATCGTCGACGAGGCCATCATGATCGAGCCCACGGAGACCGAGAGCAAGGAGACGCTGGACGAGTTCGTCGACATCATGCTCCGGATCGTGCGGGAGATCGAGGAAGATCCGGATCTGGTGCGCAACGCGCCCCACAACACGCCGGTGCGCCGGCTGGACGAGGCCCGGGCGGCTCGCCAGCCCAACTTGTGCTGGTGCCCGCCGGTGGAAGGCGCCGCCGGGGAGTAAGGCGCTCCCCGGCCCCGTGGCCCCGGCGGCCCCGGCGGCTTCGCGCGCCCGCTGCCACACTGCTTCGTGGCCCCGCAGCCCTGCTGCCCTCTCCGTCTTGGCTGACGCAGCGCCTTGCGGGCGGCAAGCCTTGCCTGCAAGGCGTTGTTTGTACGGCCGTCGCGCGGGAGTCATATGCGCGCGTTTGCCGATCGCGCGTTTGGTCCGACCACCGGACCACTTTGCCGGCATGCGGCTTGCCCGGGGCTAACGGCGGAAACGGCGGCTGCGACGGCGTTTCCGCTGCTCAGGCGCTCCGCGCCCACGTTCGAGCGTCTGGTCCAGTGGCCGGACCAATTTGCGCATACCCCGAAATCCGGTCCGACCACCGGACCAGGCGCAAGGACGTTTCGCCTCCATGGCGAATCGGTCAAAACGGGCTCCGGAACAGCGTTTGCGAACGCGTCGTCCTCGCGGCGGCGTTGCAAAAGTGCGGTCCAGTGGCCTGACCACTCGGTCGTTGTACGGAACGCGGATGTATGTACACGCCGTCGCTTGTCGAGGGTCCAGCAAGGGCCCGCGTTCTAGCAACGGCCCACGTTCCAGCAAGGGTGCTCGTTCCAGTAACCAACCACGCCGGCGTTTCATTAAGAACGCGGAACGTTTGATTGCGCAGAGCGTTTGATGGCGCACTGGATTTGCTGCTGCACCAGGGGTGACGCACGTGGAAGGCTCGCAGACATACGCCGTCGGTTATCTCGGGCCGGCGGGGACGTTCAGCGAACAGGCGGCGCGGGATTACGCCGCACAGGTGTCGGGTCTTCATCCGTCGGCGGCGGCCGTCGGCGGCACCGGCGGGGGCATAGGCAGCGGCGCCCAAGGCCCCTCGGCGGCGACGGCGGAGCTGGTGCCGTTTCGGGACATTCCGGAGCTTCTGGCGGCGGTGGACCGCGGCCGGGTCGCGGTGGGCGTCGTGCCCGCGGAAAACGCCATCGAGGGCACCGTCGTCGTCACGCTGGACATGTTTGTGCACGAAGTGGACCTGACGATCGTCGGCGAGATTGTCATTCCCGTGAGGCATCACTTGCTGGTGCGCCCGCCGGGCGAAGGGGCCGCGGCCGACGAGCAAGGGAAGCCCGGCAGCGGGCTTCTGGAAGCGGCGCGCCGCTCGGTGAAGATCGTCGTGTCCCATCCCCAGGCGCTGGCGCAGTGCCGGCGCTACTTGCAGCAGCACTTTCCCGGCGCCGAGCTGCGGCCCGCCCTCAGCACCGCCGCCGCGGCCCGGGAAGTCGCGCAGGCCGCTCCCGGGACCATGGCCGCCGTGGGCACCGAGCTGTCGGCCGAGCTGTACGGTTTGGCCGTGGCGGCCCAAGACATTCAGGACGCGTCGGACAACGCGACCCGGTTTTTTGTCGTGAAGAAAAGCGCTGCCCCACCAAGCGCCGGGGCGGGCCCGTCGGGTGCCGGGGCGGACCTTTCGGGTGCCGCGCCGGACGAGCGTTTCGCCGTCGCCACAAGCCCGACGGGCCGGGACAAAACGACCATCGTCTTCGGCTTTGCCGTCGACGCGCCCGGCAACCTGTACCACGCCTTGGGCGAGTTCGCCAACCGGGGCATCAACTTGAGCAAGCTGGAGTCGCGGCCCACCAAGCGCGCGCTGGGACACTACTTGTTCTTCGCGGACCTGGACGGGCACGCGCTGGACGCGCGGGTGGCGGAGGCGCTGGACGCGCTGGCGCGCCGCTGCGCGTACATGAAAGTGCTCGGCTCGTATCCGAAGGCCGACTACGCCGGGGTTACACTGCCGCGAGCGTTTCCGCCCACCGGGCCGCGGGACAGCCGCCGTTCTTGAGGCTGCAGCCGCCGCAGCCGCCTGTGCTGCCGCCGCCCGTGCCGCATCCGCCGCAGCCGCCTGTGCTGCCGCCGCCCGTGCCGCATCCGCCGCACCCGCCGGTGCCGCAAGCACCGGCCGCACGCCCCGCAGCGGCCGCGCCCGCCGCACCCGCCGCGGCGGCGCCTCCCTGCCGTGTCAGGCGGAAAAACCGTTTCGCCACGGCATTCATCGTTTTGCGCCGCCAGACGTACGCCTCGAAGTGGTAGCAGGAGTCGGCCTGGCAGTCCAGGCAGCTGGTGCCTTTCAGCTCGGCGCAGTCCCGGATGACGCACTCGCCCGTCTCCAGGCTGGGGCAGCCGGGACAAGCGCCGGCGATGTAGGCGGAGCATGTGTTGCACAAAAGCCCGCAGCGGCTGACGATGTCGCCCGGCCTCGGCTGGTACGCCGACGCCGTGTTTATGTAATCGGCTGACGCCATGAATGAGCCCCCTTGACCGACCGGTTCGGGTTCGGACCCAGTATATC
>QGSR01000036.1 GCA_003387805.1 Bacillota bacterium
CCTGCCTGCTGGCGGAAGGCGTTTCCGTCGTGCAAAACGTGCCGGATATCGCGGACGTCGCGGTGCAGCGGCAGATTCTCGAGTCGCTGGGAGCCGAGGTGACCGACGGCGCCGAGCCGGGCGAGCTGCGCATCGCCGCCGGCGACATCGGCACGGAGGTTCCGTACAATCTGGCCAAACAGCTGCGGGGCTCGGTGCTGCTTCTGGGCCCGCTGGTGGCCCGCAAAGGCCGGGCCCGGGTGCCCCTGCCGGGCGGGTGCGCCATCGGGTCGCGCCCCCTGGACCTTCACCTGAAGGCCCTGCGGGAGCTGGGCGCCGAGGTGGAGATCGAGCACGGCCACATCGTGGCCCGCGCCGACCGGCTCGTGGGCACCGAGGTGTACCTGGATTTTCCCAGCGTGGGCGCCACGGAAAACCTCATCATGGCCGCCACCGCGGCCCGGGGCACGACGGTGGTCTACAACGCGGCCAAAGAACCCGAAGTGGTGGATTTGGCCAACTTCCTGAACGCCATGGGCGCGCGCGTCGTGGGCGCGGGCACGGACACCATCAAGATCGAAGGCGGGCGCGAGCTGCACCCGGTGGAGTACACCATTATCCCGGACCGCATCGAGGCGGGCACCTACCTGCTCATGGGCCTGGCCGGGGGCGGCAGCGTCACCGTGGAGAACGTCATCCCGAAGCATCTGGAGGCCTTGCTGGCCAAGCTGGAGGAAGCCGGCGTGGAGCTGGCCGAAGGCGGCGACTGCATCACGGCGCGGCTGGCGGGCCGGCCCAAGGCGCTGCAGCTTAAGACGCTGCCGTATCCGGGCTTTCCCACGGACCTGCAGCCCCAGCTGTCGGCGTTTCTGCTGCTGGCCGAAGGCACCAGCGTCATCAGCGAGCGCATTTTCGAAGACCGCTTCGGCCACGTGGACGAGCTGAAGCGGCTGGGCGGCAAGATCGAAATCGACGGCCGCACCGCGGTCATCGAAGGCGTGGAGAGCCTGACCGGCGCGCCGGTGACCGCCACCGACCTGCGTATGGGCGCCGCGCTCATCATCGCCGGCGTCGCGGCGCAAGGCGAAACGCTCATCGACGGCGTCGAGCACATCTTGCGGGGCTACGAGCGCCTGGAGGAGAAGCTGGCCGCCCTGGGCGTGGACGCGGCCTGGGTGACGTAGCCGCGGGCGGAAAAACGCAGTGGACACGGGCCACCGGGCGAGCACGGGCGACGTCCGGTGGTTTTTTGTGAAAATCTCCCCCGCGGGTCTTGCAATCTTATGCAAGCAGGACGTATAATCATTCCATCACCGCGCCCGGGGCCCGCCGCGGCCCCGCGCGGCGCCTCCGAAGGAGGGAGCGCGCGTTGCATGCGCTGGGTGACAAGCTGAGCGACAAGATTCGGGTGGGCATCGTGGGCGGCACCGGCTACACCGGCGGCGAGCTGCTGCGCATATTTTCTCAGCACCCGCGGGTGCGGGTCACGTACGTGTCGTCCCGCTCGCAGGCGGGCGCGTCGGTGGACGAGTCCCACCCGGCGCTGGCGGGCTTTTACAACTTGACCTATCAGCCCGTGGACGTGGACGCGATGGCGGAGCAGTGCGACGTGGCGTTTCTGGCCGTGCCCCACGGCGCGTCCATGGAGCTGGCCGCGGACCTGCTGGAGCGGGGCGTGCGGGTGGTGGATTTGGGCGCGGACTTCCGCCTGCCCGACGCGGCCACGTATCAAGCGTGGTACGGCGGCGAGCACACCCGCCCCGAGCTGCTCGGGGAAGCGGTGTACGGGCTGCCCGAGCTGAACCGGGAGCGCATCAAGACGGCGCGCCTCGTGGCCAACCCGGGGTGTTTTCCCACCAGCGTGCTGCTGGGCGTGGCGCCCTTGGTGCACGCCGGGCTCATCGACACGTCCGCGGTGGCGGTGTCGGCCGTCACGGGCGTGTCCGGCGCGGGCGCGACGCCCAAGCCGCTGTATCACTTCCCGGATCGCACGGAAAACGTGCAGGCCTACGGCGTGCCGGGGCACCGCCACACGGCGGAGATGGAGATGGGCATCGCGCACGTGCTGGCGGCCCGGGGCGGCGGACCCGTCGGCGTCAGCTTCGTGCCGCAGCTGGTGCCCATGAGCCGGGGCATTTTGGCCACCATCCAGGTGCCGCTGACCCAGTCCGTGTCCACCGCCGACGTGCTGTCGGCAATGCGGGAGTATTACCGCACCGAGCCCTTCGTGCGGGTCTTGGGCGAAGACCGCATGCCGCAGACGAAAGCCGTCAGCGGCTCCAACTACTGCGACGTGACGGCCCGGGTGGACGCGCGCACCGGCCGGGTCATCGTGCTGTCGGCCATTGACAATTTGGTCAAAGGAGCGGCCGGGCAGGCGGTGCAAAACATGAACATCATGTTCGGCGTGGAAGAGACGGAGGGTCTCAAGACGCCGGGTCTGTATCCGTAATGCGGGCGCCGCCGGGCTGCGGCCGGCGGCGGGCGAGCTTGGGAAAAACGGGGTGAGGGCCATGGCCACCTTTGCCGATGCAAAGCAGGACCACGTGACCTTGCAGCATGGGACGCTGAAGACGGTGGCGGGCGGCGTCACCGCGCCGGCGGGCTTCCGGGCCGCGGGCGTGCACGCGGGCATCAAGCGCAAGCGCAAAGACGTGGCCGTCATCGTGTCGGACGTGCCGGCCGCGGCCGCGGCGGTG
Organism: Bacillota bacterium; assembly: GCA_003387805.1. Taxonomy (GTDB): domain Bacteria; phylum Bacillota; class Limnochordia; order Limnochordales; family ZCTH02-B6; genus CALJUZ01. The sequence goes on from QGSR01000036.1 coordinate 2,679, forward strand.
TTCACGACCAACAAAGTGCAGGCCGCGCCGGTGCAGGTGACCCGGGAGCACGTGGCCGGGGGCAGGCTGCGGGCGGTGGTGGCCAACAGCGGCAACGCCAACGCGGTGACGGGCCCGGAGGGCCTGGCCGACGCGCGGCGCATGGCGGCGCTGGTGGCCGAGGCCCTGGGCGCCGCGCCGCAGGAGGTGGCCGTGGCCTCCACGGGCGTCATCGGCGTGCGGCTGCCCATGGACAAGGTGGAGGCGGGCATCGCCAAAGCCCTGGCCGCGCTGGGGCGCAGCGAGGACGCGGCGGCTGCGGATGCGGCGGGCTCCGGGGACGGGAACGCCGGCTCCGGCCATGCCGGCGGCTCCAACGGCGACGCGACGGCCAACGGCGACGGCCACGGCAACGGCGACGGGCCGGACACGGGCAGCCTGGCCGCGGCCCGGGCCATCATGACCACCGACACGGTGCCGAAAGAAATCGCGGTGGAGTTCATGCTGAAAGGCCGCACCGTGCGCCTGGGCGGCATCGCCAAAGGCTCGGGCATGATTCACCCCAACATGGCTACGATGCTGGCGTTTCTCACCACCGACGCGGCGGTGGCGCCCGCCGCGCTGCAGCAGGCGCTGCGCCGGTCGGCCCAGCGGACGTACAACCGCATCACGGTGGACGGCGACACCAGCACCAACGACATGGTCGTCATCATGGCCAACGGGCTGGCCGGCCACGACCCCGTGGAGGCCGACGACCCGGCGCTGGCGGTTTTTCAGGAAGCGCTGGATTACGTCAACACGCACTTGGCGAAAGCCATCGCCCGGGACGGCGAAGGTGCGACGAAGCTCATCGAGGTGCGGGTGGAAGGAGCGCCCGACGAGGCCGCGGCGCTGCAGGCGGCCCGAGCCGTCGCGGGCTCCAGCCTGGTCAAGACGGCGGTGTACGGCAACGACGCCAACTGGGGCCGCATTTTGGCCGCGGTGGGCTACTCCGGGATTGACTTTGATCCGGCAACCGTCGATATTTGGATCGGCGACGTCGCCGTGGCCCGCCGGGGCGCCGGCGTGGCCTTCGACGAGGCTGCGGCTTCGGCGGCGCTGCGGCGGCCCGAGGTGCTGCTGCGGGTGGCGCTGAACGCGGGCGACGCGGCGGCCACGGTGTGGACGTGCGACCTGACGGAGGGCTACATCAACATCAACGCCAGTTATCGTTCGTGAAAGGGGGTCCCGGAGTGGACGGCGAGCTGACGGGCGGACACGACCGGGCGGCGGACAACGGCAAGCTGGTGGAAAAGGCCAGCGTCCTCATCGAGGCGCTGCCGTACATCCGCACGTTTTTCGGCAAAACGTTCGTCATTAAGTACGGCGGCAGCGCGATGACCGACCCGGAGCTGAAGAAGGCGGTCATCCTGGACATCATCCTGCTAAAGTACGTGGGCGTCAATCCGGTGCTGGTCCACGGCGGCGGGCCGGAAATTTCGGCCTGGATGCAGCGGGTGGGCAAGGAGCCGCGCTTCGTCAACGGCCTGCGGGTGACCGACGAGGAGACCATGGAAATCGTCCAGATGGTGCTGGCGGGCAAGGTGAACAAAGAGATCGTGGCGCTGATCAACCGCTACGGCGGCAAGGCCATCGGTTTGTCCGGCCACGACGGCAACTTGCTGACGGCCCGCCGGCACAGCGGCAACCTGGGCTTCGTGGGCGAAGTGGAGGCCATCAACGCGGATTTGCTCCACTTGCTGAACAAGGAAGGCTACATCCCGGTCATCGCGTCCATCGGCGCGGGCTTCGACGGCGAAAGCTACAACATCAACGCCGACGCGGTGGCGGGGGACCTGGCGTCCGCGCTGAAGGCCGACAAGCTCATCATGCTGACGGACGTGGAAGGCATTTTCGCCGACGAGGACGATCCGAACTCGCTCATTTCCGCGCTGGAGGTGGAGCGGGCCCGCCGCATGATCGACGAAGGCCGCATCTCCGGCGGCATGATTCCGAAAGTGCAGGCGTGCATCAAGGCGCTGGAGAACGGCGTGGCGCGCACGCACATCATCGACGGGCGCAGCTTGCACTCGCTGCTGCTGGAAATCTTCACGGACAAAGGCATCGGAACGATGGTGGTGACCTGAGTGGGCTCGCGTTTCGCCGAAATCCAGGCGCTTTCGGACAAGTATTTGATGAACACGTACAACAGGCTGCCCGTCGCCTTCGTGGACGGGCGGGGCGCCCGCATCCGGGACACCGAAGGCAAGGAGTATTTGGACTTTCTCGGCGGCATCGCCGTATCGGTGCTGGGCCACGGCCATCCGGCGCTGGTTCGGGCCATCAAAGAAGCGGCCGAGGGCGTGCTGCACACGTCCAACGTGTACTATATCGAAGCGCAGGCGCGCCTCGCGGCCCGGCTGGCGGAGCTGTCGGGCCTGGACCGGGCCTTTTTCGCCAACACCGGCGCCGAGGCCAACGAAGGCGCCATCAAGCTGGCCCGGCGCTACGCCCGGCGGCGCAAAGGCGAGGACCGCTACAAGATCGTGTCGGCGCTTCACTCGTTCCACGGCCGCACCATGGGCGCGATGACGGCCACGGGGCAGCCCAAGTTTCACGACGGCTTCGGCCCGCTGCCCGAAGGGTTCGAGTACGTGCCGCTGAACGACGTCGCGGCCTTGGAGGCGGCGGTGGACGGGCGGACCGCGGCCGTGATTCTGGAGCCGATTCAGGGCGAGTCGGGGGTGCGCCCGTGCACGCCCGAGTATTTGCAGGCGGCGCGGCGCATCTGCGACCAGCGCGGGGCGCTGCTCATTTTCGACGAGGTGCAGACGGGCATCGGCCGCACCGGCAAGATGTTCGCCTTCGAGCATTACGGCGTGCGGCCCGACATTTTGTCGCTGGCCAAGGCCCTGGGCGGCGGCATTCCCATCGGCGTCTTCCTGGCGACGGAGGAGGTCAGCCGGGGCTTTGAGCCCGGCGTGCACGGCACCACCTTCGGCGGCAATCCCTTCGCGACGAAAGTGGCCGGCGCGGTGCTGGACGTGGTCATCGGCGAGAAGCTGCCCGAGCGGGCCGCGGCCCTGGGCGCGCACCTGAAAGCGCGTCTGGAGCGGCTGGACGGCGTGGCCGAAGTGCGGGGCATGGGCCTTATGATCGGCGTGGAGCTGGAAGAAGGCCTGTCCGCGCCCCGGGTGATGCGGGCCGCCTTCGAGCGGGGCCTGCTGGTGGGCGCGTCGGGCGACGCGGTGCTGCGGGTGCTGCCGCCGTTGGTCATTTCCGAAGCCGACGCGGACGAGGCCGCGGGCATTCTTGAGGCCGCCATCGGGGCCGTCCGCGAAGCGGCCCGCGAGGAGAGCGCCGCCGCGAAAGACTGAGCCGGCCGCCGTCTTTCCGTCAACGGTTCATTTGAGGTGAAGCAGTGTGCCTTTGGACAAAAGCTTGCGCAAAGTGTGTGTCGTCGGTTCCGGGCCCATCGTCATCGGACAGGCCGCGGAGTTCGACTATGCCGGAACGCAAGCTTGCCGTGCGCTGCGGGAGGAAGGCATCGAGGTCGTCCTGATCAACTCCAACCCGGCGACCATTATGACCGATACCGAAGTGGCCGACACGGTCTATTTGGAACCGTTGACGCCGGATCTGGTCGCGCAAGTGCTGGAGAGGGAGCGGCCCGACGGGCTGCTGCCGACGCTGGGCGGCCAGACCGGGCTGAATCTGGCGGTGGCGCTGAACGAGCGGGGCGTTTTGGACCGCCTGGGCATCCGGTTGCTGGGCACGCCGCTGGAGGCTATCCAGCGGGCCGAGGACCGGGAGCTGTTCAAGCGCGCCATGGCCGAAATCGGCCAGCCCGTGGCGGAAAGCCGCATCGTTTCCAGCATGGACGAGGCCCGCAGCTTTCTGCACGACATCGGCCTTCCCATCATCGTGCGGCCCGCGTTTACGCTGGGCGGCACCGGCGGCGGCATCGCCAATACCGAAGAGCAGTTTGAGGACATCGTACGACGGGGCCTGACCAACAGCCCCATCAAGCAAGTGCTGCTGGAGCGCAGCGTCGCGGGCTGGAAAGAGATCGAGTTTGAGGTCATTCGCGACGCGGCCGACCGCTGCATCGCCGTCTGCGGCATGGAAAACATCGACCCTATCGGCATTCATACCGGCGACAGCATCGTGGTGGTGCCGCCGCAGACGCTGACCGGCGAGCAGTACCGGCTGCTGAAGGGCGCGGCGCTGGACATTATCCGCTCCCTGGGCATCGAAGGCGGCTGCAACGTGCAGTTCGCGCTGAAGCCGGACAGCCTGGAATATTACGTCATCGAAGTGAACCCGCGGGTGAGCCGTTCCAGCGCGCTGGCGTCCAAGGCCACGGGGTATCCCATTGCACGCGTGGCGGCGAAAATCGCAATGGGCTACACCCTGGACGAAATCGGCGCCGCGGCGGAGCCTGAGCTGAACCACATCGCGGTGAAAATTCCCCGCTGGCCTTTCGACAAGTTCGTGGGCGGCGACCGGGTGCTGGGCACGCAGATGAAAGCCACCGGCGAAGTGATGGCGCTGGAGCAGTCGGTGGAAGCGGCCTTGATGAAAGCGGTGCGCTCGCTGGAGATTGGCGTGTACGGGCTGCGCCTGCCGGGCATGACCGACTGGTCCGACGCGGAGGTGCGCCGGCGGCTGCGGGAGGCTGACGACGAGCGGCTGTTCGTCGTCGCCGAAGCGCTGCGCCGGGGCGTGGCGCCGCGGGAAATTGCGGACGTGGCGGCCATCGATCCGTATTTCGTGGAGATCGTCGCCCGCATCATCGAGGTGGAGAAGCGGCTGGCGGCGCTGCCCCGGGGCGCGGGAGGCACGGCGGCGTGGACCGACCGGGACTGGGCCCTGGTGGCCGAGGCCAAGCGGCTGGGCATCGCGGACCGGGAGATCGGCTGGCTGACCGACGTGCCGCAGCTGGAAATCCGCGCCGGGCGGAAGGCCCGGGGCATCGTGCCGGCCTTTCGCACGGTGGCGGCGTACGCGACGGGCAAGGCGGATCCGGCGCCGTATCTGTACTCGACGTACGAGGGCGTGGAAAGCCGGCCGGCGGCGGGCGAAGGCGGCGGCGCGCACGGGCGCACCGAGGCGCCGGGGCGGCGCCGGCCCAAGGTGCTGGTGCTGGGCTCCGGGCCCATCCGCATCGGCCAGGGCATCGAGTTCGACTACTGCTCGGTCCATTCGGTGCGGGCGCTGCGGGAAGCGGGCTGCGAGTCCATCATCATCAACAACAACCCCGAGACGGTCAGCACCGACTTCGACACGTCCGACCGCCTCTACTTCGAACCGCTGGCGCTGGAGGACGTGCTCAACGTCATCGAGCGGGAGCAGCCCATGGGCGTGGTGGTCCAGTTCGGCGGCCAGACCGCCATCAACCTGGCCAAGCCCCTGGCCGAGGCGGGCGTCAACGTGCTGGGCACGCCGGTGGACGCCATCGACCGGGCCGAAGACCGCGAGCGCTTCGGCGCCCTCTTGAGCGAGCTGGGCATCGCCCAGGCCGAAGGCCGCACGGCCACGTCGGTCCAGGAAGCGATGGGCATCGCCATGAAGCTGGGCTTTCCGCTGGTGGTGCGGCCCTCCTACGTGCTGGGCGGGCGGGCCATGGAGATCGTCCACGACGAGCAGGAGCTTTTGGAGTACATGACGTACGCCGTCCGGGTGTCCCCGGCCCACCCCGTGCTGGTGGACCGCTACGTGCCCGGCAAGGAGCTGGACGTGGACGCGGTGGCCGACGGGGAGCGGGTGTTCATCCCCGGCATCATGGAGCACATCGAGCGGGCGGGCGTCCATTCGGGCGACAGCACCACGGTGTTTCCGCCGCTAAGCCTCACCGCCGCGGAAGTGGAGCAGGTGGTGGACTATACCCGCCGCATCGCTTTGGAGCTGGGCATCAAAGGCGTCGTCAACATCCAGTTCGTGCTGCACGGGGGCCGGCTGTACGTACTGGAGGTCAACCCCCGGGCCAGCCGCACGGTGCCGGTGCTGAGCAAGGCCACGGGCGTGCCCCTGGTCGGCCTCGCGACCCGCATCATGCTGGGCGAGACGCTGGCGGAGATGGGCTATGGCGACGGGCTGCTGCCGCCGCCGCCGTACACGTCGGTCAAGGCGCCGGTCTTTTCGTTCGAAAAGCTGGGTCGCGTCGACGTGTACTTGAGCCCGGAGATGAAGTCCACCGGCGAGGTGCTGGGACTGGACCCGGACCCGGCCCATGCCATGTACAAGGCGCTGGTGGGCGCCGGCGCAGTCATTCCGACCAGCGGCACGCTGCTCATCACGCTGGCCGACAAAGACAAGGCCGAGGGGGCCGAGCTGGCGGCGGGGTTCGTGGAGGCGGGCTTCCAGGTCATGGCCACCCGCGGCACCGCGGCGTACTTGCGGGAGCGGGGCCTGCCCGTCACCGAAGTCCACAAAATCGGCGCGGGGCATCCGGATATCGTGGAGCTGATTCAGTCCGGGGCCGTGGACTTGCTCATCAACACGCCGACCCGCGGGCGGGTGCCCGCCAGCAACGGTTTCCGCATGCGCCGGGCGGCGGTGGAGTACAAGGTGCCGTGCCTCACGTCCCTGGACACCGCCCGGGCGGTGCTGGAGACGATTCGGGCCCAGGCCAAGGGCCGGCCTGTGACCGTCGTGTCGCTGAACGAGTGCCTGGCGCAGGCCCGGGCCCGGGCGGCGGCCCCGGGCCCGGCCTGAGGCGTAACGCTGGTCTGAGTCCGGCCGTCGCTCCTGCGCCGGGCGCAAGCCCGGGCCCGGGCGGAGGCGGCGGGAACCGGAAACGACAAGGTACGGCACACGTCCCCGTGCCATCAAAAAAGGCCGGGCGGCCCGGCCAATGCGGTGTCTTGAGCTTCGAGCAGTGAATCTTGAGGGGGAGTGACGGAAAGCGCGTCGTGATTCGGTCCGGCGTGAGCCGCCCGGAACAGCGGCCCCGGGGGCGGGGTCGCTGTCCCCACCCGATGCTGCAAACAAGGAACGGTGTCCAACACTCCACCGAGGCTGCGACGTTGCGGCGAAAGGGTGACTGCGTTGGCGGTGCGTTCCCGGGGAGTCGTGTTGCCGACGCATCCGCGGTCCCGTCACGTGCGCGGCGCTGACGTTCATCCCGAGGGGGCGTCGGTGTTGCAGTACGGGGTCGCTTGCCTGCAGGCTACCATACCGGGCCATTGGAAAACAGGGACAAAGAACACCAATGCTGGGACAATTGTCCCGCGAGGCGGTGGTCATCGGGTCTGCGGGCGCAGGCAGTTCGCTTCTTGAAGGAATTTTGGGGGCGGGCCTTCCGACCGGAAGGACCCGGGACACGCACAGGGAACATTAGCATAATCACCGGGGCGGGCGGGCGCCGTCCGGCCGCCGTGGAGGGAATAGGCATGTTTCTGTTTCGCCGCAGGCCCGAGCCCGTCGCGGGCAAAGGCGGCACGGCCGTCGTGCTGGACGTGGAGACGACCGGCCTGAATCCGTACAAAGACGAAGTTGTCGAACTGGCCATGATTTTGTTCCGGTACGACGAGAAGGGCCGCATCGACCCGGACAGCATCGAGGAGTACACGGGCCTGCGGGAACCGTCCGTACCAATATCACCTGACGCGACTCGCATCCACGGTCTGCGGATGGAGGACGTGGTCGGCCGGCGGCTGGACGAGCAGTGGGTGCGCTCTCTGGCCAGCCGAGCCGACTTCTTCATTGCCCACAATGTCCGTTTCGACAAACCGTTCGTCGAGCGGCTGTTCCCCTCGGTGTTTCGGAAGAAACCCTGGCTTTGCACCTGTCACGACGTGGACTGGTCTGCCCGCGGCCTGAAGTCGAAGAACCTGGGCGTCCTGGCCGAACACCACCGCATCCCGCACGAAAATGCACACCGAGCCTTGGGCGACGCCCGGGCGACGCTGGCTCTGCTCTCCCTAAAAGGTCTGAACGGCGGCACGGTGCTGACGGAGCTGGTGACGCAGCATAAGGAAGGCGCCGGGCGTACGGAAGCAAAGGCGAGCACGTCGCGTTCCCAGTCCTAGCGTTCGTGATCGCGGGCGCAAGAAAGGCCGTAGAAGGGTCTCGAGCACGGATGTAGAACATTCGTGGCAATAAAAGCCCAGCTAAACTACTAGATGCCGATTCTTGGCCATCGAACCCCTTCACTACGGCGTTTTCTTAGTGTCGTCCCCACGCGCGTGGGGGTGTACCGCCTGCGAAGGGTAAGGCGAAGGACAAGGCGAAGTCGTCCCCACGCGCGTGGGGGTGTACCGATTCGGGGGAATCATCCCCATAAATGGGGGTAGTCGTCCCCACGCGCGTGGGGGTGTACCGCGGTACGAAGTGTCCGGCCACGGAAATGCTGAGTCGTCCCCACGCGCGTGGGGGTGTACCGGCGTGGGAAGCGGTAGCGAGGTTCCCGGT
>QGSR01000290.1 GCA_003387805.1 Bacillota bacterium
CCCGGGGCCCGTTGGTGATAAACCTCTTGCGCCCGTTGACCCCGAAATGCCCGCCGTCGAGCCCCGCCCGGGTGCGGATGGCGGCGAAATCGGAGCCGGCGTCCGGCTCGGTCATGCCGATGGCGCCGATAATCTCGCCCCGGATGCCCCGCGGCAGATACTTGCGCTTTAGCTCCTCGGAGCCCACTTTCCAGATCGGGTACAGCGCCAGCACCTGCACCAGCAGCGTGGCCCCGATGCCGGCGTTCACTTTCGAAATCTCCTGCACCGCCAGCGCCTGCGCGAGCACGTCGCCCCCGGCGCCGCCGTACTCCTCGGGAAACATGACGCCGATCAGGCCCTGCTCGCCCATGCGCCGCACGATGCCGGGCGGCAGGCAGCGGCGCCGCTCGTACTCGGCGGCCAGCGGGGCCACTTCCCGCTCCGCGAACGCCCTGGCCATCTCCTGCACGGCCCGCTGATCGTCGGTCAGGTACATCACCGGCGCCCACCCTCTCGGCACGGCCGGGCGCGCAAGCCCGCCCGCGGTGGTCCGTCGCCATCGTATGCCGTTTTCGGCGCGATTGTCAAGAATATGACGTTCAAATCTCTTCAATAAACAAAGGTCGAAAGCCGATGGCGTCGCAGGCGGCCAGGTGATACTTGACGCCCCGGTGCGTGCCCAGCAGCGCCCCGCGCTGCGCGGAACCGTGCAGGTGGCCGTACACGCAATGCTCGACGGGGAACTCCTCCAACAGGCGGGTGAACGCGGACGGCTCGTGCCGCTCGTTGACCGGCGGGAAGTGCAGCATGACGATGAGCCGGCGCGCGCCGGCTTTCACGGCGCTCTCCAGCGACATGCGTAAGCGGATCTGCTCCCGTGCGTAGATCGGTCCGTCGACGGCTTCGTCCCAGCCCGAGGCCCCGGGCACGACCCAGCCCCGGCTGCCGCAGACGGCCCACTCGGGCGTCAGGCGTACGTGGTCGTTTTGCACTGCCTGCACGTTGGGCGGCAGCGCGCGCCGCACTTTCCCGATGCCGTTCCACCAGTAGTCGTGGTTGCCGCGGATAAGGATAATCCGCCCCGGCAGCGAGCCGAGATACGCCAGGTCTTCCCTGGCTTCCTCCAGCGTCATGGCCCACGAGATGTCGCCGGGCACCAGCACGACGTCCTCCGGCCCGACGGTCTCTTTCCACGCTGCGCGGATCTTCTCGGGATGGTCTCGCCAGGCGGCGCCGAACACGTCCATCGGTTTGTCCTGTCCGCCCGGCAAATGCAGGTCGCCGATGGCGAAAACTTTCAAGCCGCCGCCTCCTTCAACTCAAATCCCCCACGGGCTGACCGGCCGAAAGCGGGCCGTGAAAAACCGCAGGGTAGGCGGCTCGTACACCATCTCCAAGCCCGAGATGGCGTCCCGCAGCGACAGCAGCTGCGCGGCCGCGTCGGCGACGACGCGCATGTGCCGCAAGCTGTAGACCCGCCGCGGGACGGTCAGGCGCACCAACTCCAAGCGAGGCCGGTAATGGTCGCCGGTCTGCGGATTGCGTCCCGCGGACACGATGCCCCGCTCCATGGAGCGAACGCCGGACACGATGTACAACGCCGCGGCCAGCGACTGGGCCGGGAACAAGTCCTGCGGCAAATGCGGGAGGAAACGGCGAGCGTCCAGGTACACGGCGTGCCCTCCCACCGGCTCCACGATGGGCACGCCCCGCTCCCGCAGCATTTCGCCCAGCTGCTCCACCTGGCGCACGCGGTGGCGGATGTACGCGTCTTCCGTCGCTTCCCACAACCCCTGCGCCACCGCCTCCAGGTCGCGCCCGGCCAAGCCGCCGTACGTAGGCATTCCTTCGAAGAGCACGACCAGCTCCCGCAGGCGACGGGCCAGCTCGTCGTCGTTGACGGCGATGAAGCCGCCGATGTTGACCAGGGCGTCTTTCTTGGCGCTCATGCAGCAGCCGTCGGCGTACGACATCATCTCCCGCACGATCTCGCGCACGGGCCGATCCGCGTAGCCCGGCTCGCGCTGCTGGATGAAGTACGCATTTTCCACGCAGCGGGCCGCATCGACGAAGACGGGGATGCCGTGCTCGCGGCACAGCTCGTACACCGCCTTCATGTTGGCCATGGACACCGGCTGGCCGCCGGCCATGTTCACGGTCACCGCGAGGTACATGTACGGGATGTTGGCGGGTCCGACGCGCCGGATGAGATCGCGCAGCTTGTCGAGATCGACGTTGCCCTTAAACGGGTGGTTGGCTTGCGGGTCGTGGGCCTCGTCGATGATGACGTCGACAAAGGTGCCGCCGTTGCGCTCTTGGTGGGCGCGCGTGGTGGTGAAGTACATGTTGCCGGGGATGAAGTGCCCCGGGCGGATGAGCGCGGTGGAAAGCAGGTTCTCGGCGCCCCGGCCCTGATGGGTCGGGATGACGTGCCGGAAGCCGAACAGCTCCCGCACCGTCTCCTCCAAAAACGCAAAGCTCCGGCTGCCCGCGTAGGCTTCGTCGCCTTTCATCATGCGGGCCCATTGCCGGTCGCTCATGGCGCTGGTGCCGCTGTCGGTCAAGAGGTCGATGAAAACGTCTTCCGATCGCAACAGAAAGGTGTTGTAGCCTGCCTCTTCGATGGCGCGCAGGCGCCGCTCCCGGCTGCCGGGCGACACGGGCTCCACGGCCTTCCGCTTGAAAGGCTCGGGATTGAGCTCGCGCCAGACTGCCGCCGCAAAATCGTCCCCGTGCACGAACCGGCCCCCCATCCCCACGGATTCCCTACTGCCCGCCAGCGCCGGTGCAGCCTCAGCGGTCTTTCTCGCCCGCCGGCCGGTCGTCGTCCATCACTTCGCTGGCGGCCTTCCGGAACTCCCGCACGCTGCGCCCGATAGCCCTTCCCACTTCGGGCAGCTTGCTGGGACCGAAAATGATGAGCGCCAGGATCAGAATGACGACTAGCTCCATCGCGCCGATGCCGAACATGCGCTCACATCCCCCCGCCGCGTCTGCGCGGCACGCCGCGCCGGCA
>QGSR01000037.1 GCA_003387805.1 Bacillota bacterium
ATCAGCGGCGGCAAAACCTCCGTTCAAAATCCGTGGGGCCCAGTTCGATGAGGAGGGGGCGCCCAGGGGGGCACGCGAAGGGTTTGCCCGCCTGGGCCACCGGGGCCAGCAGCTTTTTCACCCGGCTCATGTCCAGGACCTGCCCCGCCTTGACGGCGGCCCGGCACGCCAGCGAGGCCGCGGCTTCGTGGGCGCTGAAGCCGCCTTCCCCATCGCACGCGTCCAGCACTTCCTCCAGCACGCCGGTCAGCCGCGCGGCGTCCGCGCCCGGGCCCAGTTCCACGGGCACGCCCCGCACCAGGTACGACGCGCCCCCGAAAGGCTCCAGCACGAAGCCCAGCCGGGCCAGCTCCTCCTGATACTGCTCCGCGAGGCCCGACCGCTCGGGCGAGAAGGTGACGGCCACGGGCGCCAGCAGGTGCTGGACGCTGCCTCCGCCCCGGGCCGCGCGGCGGAGAAACCGCTCGTACAGCACCCGCTCGTGGGCCACGTGCTGATCGATGATCCACAGCCCCTGCGGCGTTTCGCCGAGAATGAACGTCCGGTGCAGCTGCCCCAGCACGTTCATCTCCCGCAGCAGGGTGCGCGCGTCCCGGGCTGGGCCGCCGGCCGCGGCGCCCGTGCCGAGTTCCGGGTACGCGTCGCGGTGCAAACGCTCCCGGGCGGCCCCTCCCGACGACCCGCGCCACGTCCCCGCGCTTTCCCGCGAGCCCCCCGGGGCGTAAACGGGCTCTTCCGCATGGTCCCCCGCGGGCCGCCGCGCCTCGCCGGAGGCGGGCCCCGAAGGCGGCTCCGGCCGCTCAAAACCAGGATAGAGGCCCGACTGTCCGCCTCGGGTGGCCGGCGCCGGAGCGGCGCGGCCCTCCACGGGCCGCCCCAAAGACGCCGCGCCCACCAGGCCGGCGCCGAGAAGCCCGTGCCGCACGGCTCGCAGCACGGTGCGAAACACCGCCCGCTCGTCTTTGAAGCGCACTTCGGCCTTGGCCGGGTGCACGTTGACGTCCACGGCGGCCGGATCCACCGTCAGATGAAGGACGGCCAGAGGATACCGCCGGGGCGGCAGCAGCGTCTCGTACCCCTGCTCGATGGCCCGCAGCAGCGCGGCGCTGTGAATCCAGCGCCCGTTGAGAAACACCGACATGCGGTCGCGGTTGCCGTGGACGGCGTCGGGCCGCCCGACGAAGCCGTGCACCCGCAGCCCGTCCAGCTCGTAGTCGACGGGCACCAGCCCCGGCCCCGCGGCCTGGCCATATATGGCCAGGACGGCGCCGGCCAGGTCGCCGTCGCCGGGCGTGGCGAACACTTGCCTGCCGTCGGCCAGAAACCGAAACGCCACGGCCGGCCAGGCCAGGGCGATGCGGGCCGCTACTTCGGCCACCCGCCGCCGCTCGGCCGCTTCGGAGCGCAAGAACTTGTAGCGGGCCGGCGTGTTGAAAAACAGCCGGCGCACGACGACGGTGGTGCCCGGCGGGGTGCCGGCCGGCTCCCGCGAGCCGGGCCGGCCCGCCTCCACGGTGTAGCGGACGCCGCCGGCGGCGCCGGCGGTGCGGGTCCTCATCTCCACCTGGGCCACCGAGGCGATGCTGGGCAGCGCCTCGCCGCGAAAGCCCAGCGTGTGCACGCTGAACAAATCGTCGGCCGAGCGGATTTTGCTGGTGGCGTGCCGGGCGAAGGCCAGCGGGACCTGATCCGCCGGGATGCCCGCGCCGTCGTCGGTGACGCGGATGTACTCTTTGCCGCCCTCCCGGATTTCGATCTCGATGCGCGTGGCGCCGGCGTCCAGGGCGTTTTCCACCAGCTCTTTCACGACCGACGCCGGCCGCTCGATGACTTCGCCCGCGGCGATTTTGTTGGCGATTTGCTCGTCCAGGACGCGAATGTCACGGCCGGTCACGGTCGTTCCCTCCTTGGCGGCGCCCGCGGCCCGCCTCCGCGGCGCGAGCAGGCCGGCTTTCTACTCCTCGTCCAGCAGCCGGGCCCGCCACCGGGCCAGCAGGTTCAGCGCCTCCAGGGGCGTCATGCGGGGGATGTCCAGCCGCCGCAGGTGGGCGATGATCTCGTCCTCAGCCAGCTGCGCGGCGAAATCGGGCTCGGCCGCGGCGGCGGTCTCGGCCCGCGCGAACAAGTTCAGCTGCGCGGCCCGGGGCCGCCCCTGCTCCAGTTCGTGCAGCAGCTTGCGGGCCCGCTGGATGACTTCGGCCGGAATGCCCGCCATGCGGGCCACGTTGATGCCGTAGCTTTTGTCGGCGCCCCCCGGCACCACCGTGTACAAAAAGCTGATCCGGCCCCGGTGCTCGGCCACCTCGGTGCGGTAGTTGCGGGCCCGGGGCAGATGGTCCGGCAACTTCGTCAGCTCGTGGTAGTGGGTGGAGATGAGGGTCCGGGCGCCGATGCGGTCGTGAATATACTCCGCGATGGCCTGCGTCAGCGCCATGCCGTCGTAGGTGCTGGTCCCCCGGCCCAGCTCGTCGATGACGACCAGGCTGCGCTCCGTCGCGTGGTGGAGAATGTGGGCCGCCTCGTTCATCTCCACCATGAACGTGCTCTGCCCGGTGCCCAGGTCGTCCGCGGCGCCCACCCGGGTGAAAATGCGGTCCACCAGCCCGATTTTCGCCGCCTCGGCCGGTACGAAGCTGCCCATCTGGGCCAGCAGGACAATGAGCGCCACCTGCCGCAAATACGTGCTCTTGCCGGCCATGTTGGGGCCGGTCAAAATGACCAGCCGCTGGTTTTCGTCCAAAAGCGTGTCATTGGGCACGAAGGCGCCGTTTTCCGTCAGCGCCTCCACCACCGGGTGGCGGCCGCCTTTGATCTCGATGCGCAGCCGCCGGTCGATGGCGGGCTTCGTCCAGCCGCGCTCCGCGGCCACGTGGGCCAGCGCCGCCAGCACGTCCAGCTGCGCCAGCCGGCGGGCCGTGGCCTGGATGGCCCCGGTGCGGGCCGCGATGCGCTCCCGCAGCTCCGTGAACAGCTCATACTCCAGCTCCACGACCCGGTCTTCGGCGTGAAGAATGAGCGCTTCCTGCTCCTTCAGCTCGGGCGTCACGAACCGCTCCGCGTTGGCCAGCGTCTGCTTGCGCTCGTAGTCGCCGGGCACCAGGGGCAGGTTAGGACGGGTCACCTCGATGTAGTAGCCGAACACTTTGTTGAAGCCGACTTTCAGCGACTTGATGCCCGTGCGCTCCCGCTCCTTCTCCTCCAGCTCCGCGATCCACTGCTTCCCCCGGCTGCCCGCCTCCCTCAGCCGGTCCACTTCCGCGGAAAAGCCCGGGCGAATGAGACCGCCCTCCCGCACCGTCGCGGGCGGATCGTCCACCAGCGCCGCGGCGATGTCCGCGGCCACTTCCGCCAGCGGGTCCAGATCCGCGGCCAGCGCCCGCAGCGCCGGTTCCGAGTCGTCGCCCAGCAGCAGCTCCTTGACGGCCGGCACCTGCTCCAGCGACCGGCGCAGCGCGACCAAATCCCTCGCGTTGGCGTTCTTGTACGCGACGCGGCCCAAGAGCCGCTCGATGTCGGCCACGGGCTGCAGCAAGTCCCGCAGGCGCAGGCGGACGGCGCTCCTGCGCACCAGCGCGTCCACCGCGTCCAGCCGCTCCCGGATGGCCGCCTCGTCCAGCAGGGGCTGGTCGATCCAGCGGCGCAGCAGGCGGGCGCCCATGGCCGTTTTGGTCGCGTCCAAAACCCAAAGCAGGCTGCCCCGCACCGTGCCGTCCCGCCACGTGCGGGTCAGCTCCAGAGTGCGCCGGGTGGCCGGGTCCAGCGTCATGTGGGCCGCGGTGGAATACGTCGACATGCCGGCGATTTGCGTCGCGGCCGTCTTCTGCGTCTCCTGCAGGTACTGCAGCACCGCGCCCGCGGCCTGCACCGCCAGCGGCAGGTGCTCGCAGCCGAAACCGTCCAGCGAATGCACGTCGAAATGCTCCGTCAGGCGCCGGTAGGCCGTCTCGTGGCGGAACGCCCGCTCGTCATAGGGGGCCGCGGTGCGGCAGTGGCGGGCGATGCCGGCCCGCAGCGGCTCGTCGGACGCGATGCCGGGGCCCAGCAGGCATTCCGCGGGCGAAAGGCGCGCCAGCTCGGTCAAAAGCTCCTCCTGCGCGTTTTCCCCGTTGAACTCCGTCACCTGGAAGTCGCCGGTGGACGCGTCGCACACCGCGAGGCCGTAGCCGCCCCGCCCCCGGGACACCGCGACCAGGTAGTTGTTGGCGCCGGCTTCCAGGGACTGCTCGCCGATGACGGTCCCGGGCGTCACCACCCGCACGACGCCCCGCTCCACCAGGCCTTTGGCCTCTTTCGGATCCTGCAGCTGCTCGCAGATGGCCACCTTGAACCCGTGGGCCACCAAGGTGGCGATGTAGCTTTCCGCGGAGTGGTACGGCACGCCGCACATGGGGATGCGGCCCAGGGAGCCGGCCTCGCGTGAGGTCAAGACGATGTCGAGGACGCGGCTGGCCGTCTCCGCGTCCTCCCCGAACATTTCGTAAAAATCCCCGAGGCGAAAAAACACGATCGCATCGGGGTACTGCTCCTTGACGGAAAAATACTGCGCCATCATGGGGGTGGCCATCGTTTACGCGGTGCCGGCGACCGCGGGCACCTCCGCTTCGCCCACCAAAGTCCACGTGCGGGCCCGGGTGATGCGCACGGGGATAATGCGGCCCACCAGCTCCTCCCCGCCCGGGAAGGTGACGATCTTGTTGCCCCGGGTGCGGCCGTTGAGCATGCCCGGCTCCTTCTCGTTCTTGCCTTCCACCAGCACTTCCTGGACCGAGCCGACCATGGCCGCGTTCTTGCGGGCGCTGATCTCGTTTTGCACCTCGATAAGGCGGTGGATGCGCTCCCGCTTCACTTCCTCCGGCACGTGGTCCGGCAGGTTCGGCGCGCCGGTGCCGGGCCGGGGCGAGTAGATGAACATGAAGGCGCTGTCGTACTCCACTTCCTTGACGAGGCTGATGGTGTCCTCAAACTCTTCCTCGGTCTCGCCGGGGAAGCCCACGATGATGTCGGTGGTCAGCGTCAAGTCCGGGATGTTGGCGCGCAGCTTCTCCACCAGCTCCAGGTACTGCCGGCGGTTGTAGCGGCGGCCCATGAGCTTCAGGATGCGGTCGTTGCCCGACTGCACCGGCAGGTGCAGCTGTTCCATCACTTTCTCCGCGTCGCGCATGCAGTCGATGAGCTCGTCGGTAATGTCGCGCGGATGGGACGTCATGAAGCGCAGCCGCTCGATGCCGTCAATCTCGTTGAGCCGCCACAGCAAAGACGCCAGCGTCGTGCCGTCGCCCAGGTCTTTGCCGTACGCGTCCACCGTCTGGCCCAGCAGCGTCACTTCCTTGTACCCTTCGGCCGCCAGCTGCTCCACTTCGTTGATGATGTAGCCCGCGCGCCGGCTGCGCTGGCGGCCCCGCGTCTGGGGCACGATGCAGAAGCTGCAGCGGTAGTCGCAGCCGTAAATGATGGTGACGAAAGCCTTCA
This sequence comes from Bacillota bacterium, assembly GCA_003387805.1. Taxonomy (GTDB): domain Bacteria; phylum Bacillota; class Limnochordia; order Limnochordales; family ZCTH02-B6; genus CALJUZ01. The sequence continues at coordinate 5,470 of QGSR01000037.1, forward strand.
GCTTGTCCTCGCGGACCACGGGCAGGCCTTCGACGATGTCGCCGTGCTCGTCCCAGACCTCCATGACCCGCTGGCCGGTCTGCTGCACCTGCGTAATGAGCTCCGGCAGGCGGTGGATGTTCATGGTGCCGAAAATCAGGTCCACGTGGGGCAGCCGCTCCCAGAGCTTCTGCCGCTCCACTTTGCTCTGGGGCATGCAGCCGCTGATGCCGATGATGAGGTCCGGCTTTTTCTCCTTCAGCTCTTTCAGCGAGTGAACCTGGCCGTACACCTTGCGCTCGGGGTTTTCCCTCACCGAGCACGTGTTGTACAAAATGAGGTCGGCCTCTTCGATGTCGTACGTCTTCTCGTAGCCCAGCCCCGCCAGGAGCCCGTACATCGTCTGCGTGTCCAGCTCGTTCATCTGGCAGCCGAAAGTGACGATGTACGCCTTCTTGCCGGTCTCCACGGCCTCGGGCACTCGCACGGGGCGGACCGGCTTCGTATGATCAACGGGATTGTTTATGATCGGGAGCGTGAATTCCATCCCGTGTCCCCCCACTTCCACGCGTTCGGGTGCACGCGTCAATTGTAGTACAACGTCCGGCGCCCGGCAAGGAAACAGGCCCCTGGAGCGGAAATAATGGCTCGGGCGCCCGGTCCCCCGGACCGGAGGACGCGGCGCCCGCGCTGCGAGGAAGGTGAGTGCCGTTGCGCCGCCGCACGCTGTGGCGGGTCTTCTGGTTCGGCGTCGCGCTGGGACTGCTACTGGCCGTCATCTTGCACGCGCGCGCCGAAATCCGGGTCATCCGCGCGCTGCTGTTCGACTAGGCGCCCACATAGGCCGGCGCCGGCTCGACGTGCAGCGTTTCCACGTTCTCCAGCGCCTGCTGCACCAGCTCTTCCACGGCCATGGCCCGCTCCGCCGCCTCCACCGCCGCCAGGGACGGTCGCGTCGCGGGCCGCTCGGGCACGAAAATCGTGCAGCAGTCCTCATAGGGCAAAATCGAAATGTCGTACGTATGAATGCGCTGGGCCCGCTGGATGATCTCGTGCTTGTCGAAACCGACCAGAGGCCTTAGAATCGGCATGTTCGTCACCGCGTTGATGGCCGCCATGCTCTCCAGCGTCTGGCTGGCCACCTGGCCCACGCTCTCGCCCGTCACCAGGGCCATCGCGTCCAGCCTGCGGGCCAGCCGCTCCCCGATGCGCAGCATGAAGCGGCGCATCACCGTAATCCCCAGCTCCTGTGGAACGTGCCGGTGAATTTCCTTTTGCACCTCGGTGAAATGCACCACGTGCAGCGGAACCGGGGCCGGGCTCCACCGGGCCAGGACGCGGCAAAGGTCGATGACTTTTTGCTTGGACCGCTCGCTGGTGAACGGCGGGCTGTGGTAGTGCACCGCGTGCAGCTCGATGCCCCGCTTCATGGCCATCCAGCCCGCGACGGGGCTGTCGATGCCGCCGGAGAGGAGCAGCAGGGCGCGGCTGCTGGCGCCCACGGGCAGTCCGCCCGGGCCGTCCACCTGGTCCGCGTACACGTAGGCCGCGTGCTCCCGCACTTCCACCGTCACGGTGACGTCCGGGTCCGTCAGCTGTACCGTGAGATGGGGCACGTGCCGCAGCACGTAGGCGCCCACCAGATGGTTGAGCTCCTGGGAGGTGTGCGGAAACCGCTTGTACGCACGCCGCGCGCTGACGCGGAACGTGCGGGGCGGATCGCCTTCCGCGCGCACCAGCATCGCGGCGGCCTCCCGGATGGCTTCCAAATCCAGCGGCACCCGCAGGGCGGGATTGACGGCCACGATGCCGAACACGCGCTGCAGCCTTTCCAGCGCCTCTCCGGTCCGGCCTTCGTCCTCCAAGCGGACGAAGATGCGCCCGTATTCCCGGTTTACTTTCGCGCCTTCGATGTCCGCCAGCGCGGCCCGCATGTTGTCAGCCAGCTTCTCTTCGAATACGTGGCGATTGCGGCCTTTCAGCCCGATCTCTCCGTAGCGGACGAGCAGCAGTCGCTCCACGGCTCCATCCCTCCGACACCTCAAAAACGAATGTCAAAACACGGCGAACTCCCGCAGCTCGTGCGCCACGGCGGCGATGCGGGCGGCCGCCTCCGTCACGTCCTCTTCGGTGGTCGCGGCCGACAGGCTCAGCCGCAGCGTGCCGTCGGCCCGCCGGTCGTCCAGTCCCATGGCCTTCAGCACCCGGGCGCCCGTGCGGCGGCGGGACGAGCACGCCGAGCCGGTGGACACGTACACGCCCCGCTGGGCCAGCGCGTGCACCAGCACTTCGCCCTTCAAGCCCGGAAAAGACACGCTCAAAATGTGGGGCGCCGTCAGCTCCGGGTCCGCCGGCCCGTTGCGCAGGGCGAAGGGCGCCGCCTCCGAGATGCGCTCCCACAACAGCTCTTTCAGCGCCCGCATGCGCGCCGCCGCCTGGTCCATCCGCGTCATGGTTTCCGCCAGCGCCGCGCCGAAGCCGGCGATGCCCGGCACGTTTTCCGTGCCGCTGCGCAGCCCTTTCTCCTGGGTGCCCGCGCCGAACAGCGGCTTCACCCGCACGCCGCTGCGCACGAACAAGGCGCCGATTCCTTTCGGCCCGTGAATTTTGTGCCCGCTGACCGTCAGCAGATCCACCGGCACTTGGTCCAGCCGGACGGGCACCTTGCCCAGAGCCTGCACCGCGTCCACGTGCAGCCACACGTCAGGCCGGGCCCGCTTGACCGCCGCGGCGATGTCCGCCACGGGATGCAGCGCGCCCGTTTCGTTGTTGACCCACATAAGCGTCACGAGGCCCGTGTCGTCCCGCAGCGCGTCCAGCACGGCCTCCGGGCTGACGCGGCCCGCCTCGTCCACGGGCAGGTAGGTGACGGAGAAGCCCTCCTCCTCCAGCGCCTCGCACGCGTTGAACACCGACGGATGCTCGGTCATGCCGGTGACGATGTGGCGGTAGCGCCCGGCGCGCGCCCGGGCCGCGCCCTTGACGGCCAGCGCGTTGGCCTCCGTGCCGCCCGAGGTGAAGACGATCTCGTCCGGGCGGGCCCGGAGCGCGGCCGCCAGCCGCTGCCGGGCCTCGGTCACGACGCGCTCGGCCTCCAGCCCTTTCGTATGCACCGACGATGGATTGCCCCAGGCGGTGGCCAGCGCGTGGTGGACCGCGTCGATGACCGGCGCCGACGGCGGCGTCGTCGCGGCGTTGTCCAGATAAATTTCCGCCATGGCGCGCACCTCCCGGCTTTCAGTATATCAAAAGGGGCGTTCCAGGAACGCCCCTTCCGTGAACTCTGCGTTCGGCGAAGACTGACGCGGCGCCGCTCAGCGGGCGAAGCCCAGCACGATGGCCAAAATCGCCGCGCCGATGCCGATGGTGCCCATATTGCGGGCGCTCTGCAGCTCCTCTTCGGTCTTGACCCGGTAGCTGCTGAACTCGGCCTGCAGCTCCTCCAGCTGGCGCGTCAGCTGCCGCTCCCGCGCGAGCTGCAGCGCCAGCTGCTCCTCCAGCTGCTGCCGCACCCGCTCGGCCAGGGCGTTGATCTGATCCTCGCTGGTGCCGAGGACGCCCTGCAGGAGCCGCAGCTCCTCGGCCACCGCGTCCAGGTCCGCCCGCATGCGCCCGTGCTCGGCGTCCAGCCGCGCGCTGAGCGCGTCCACGTCGCTGCGCAGCGCGGCCGTCTCGGACATGACGTCCATGACCGCGTCGGTCAGCACCGCCGTGTGCCGTTCCACCACCCGCAGGTTGTTCTGCACTTCCTCCAGCGAGCCGCTGAGCATGGAGATCATGGCCCGCAGCTCGGCCACGCTGTTGCCCAGGTCGGCCGCGGACTCCTCCTCCACCCGGGCGATCCAGGACGACAGCTCCTCCACCTGCTGCTCCAGCCGCTGGGTCACGGCGTCCAGGCGCTCCGTCTCGCCGCGGACGGCCTCGATGGCCTGCGAGAAGCCTTGGGCCTGCTGGTCCAGCTCCGCGCGGTACTCGGTGCTCAGCACGACGCCCAAATCTTCCAAAGCCGCCCCCAGCTCCGCCGTCATCCCGCGCACCGAGGCCAGCTCCGCGGCCAGCTCGTCCATCCGCCGGGTGTGGCGCTCGTCCAGCTGGGACATCTGCAAAAACGCGGCCGCCTGCTGCTCGGCCAGCTGGTTGCTGAGCCGGCGCTCCACGTCGGCCAGCGCGGGCAGCACCTCGTCGTCCAGACGCGCATGCAGCGCCGCGAACATGGCCGCGGTCTCGGCCGCCTCCTGATCGAGACGGAGGCTGACGGCCTCGGAGTGCTCGCCCAGCACCGTGACGACGGAGTTGTACAGCTCGTCCATGGCCGCTTGCAGCTGGGCCTGTACTTGCGCGAACCGATCCCGGAGCGCCGCCAGCTCCCCGTCGTGCCCGTCCAGGCGCTGATCCCGCTGCGCGCCCGCGGCCTCCATGGCCTGCAGCTCGGCGTCGACGGCTTCCAGCGCAAACAAAATGTTGTTCAGCTGCTCGTCAATGACCGCGATCTGCCGCTGCGTCTGCGCGTGGGCCTCCTCCAGCTCTTGCCGGGCCGCGTGCCACTCCACCAGCTCCGCCCGGAACTCGCCCTCCAGGCGCCGCAGCATCTCCACGTCGGCCGCGGTGCCGATCTGCACCCGGCCGGCCTCGATGTCCTCCAGCAGCCGCGCGATGAGGCCCGCCAGGGCGTAGCGGCTCACCGGGTCGTCGCCGTGGAACAGGCCGTCGGCCTCCGCATCCAGGTATCCGCGCTCCAAAAGCGTTCGCACCGCGTCATACGCCCAGTGGCCCGGGGGCACGTCGGGCGCCTGCGCCAGCGCGCCGCCGGAGACGAACATCAGCAGCAGCAGCGCCAGCCAGCCTTTGCGAATCAGTTTCACGCCGTCTCTCCTCCATCTTCGAAAAGCTGCTCCGTCAGGACGCGTCACGGCGCGTCGCCTCGGACGACGATGGTCGCGCTTTCGGTGACGACGTCCACCGCGGTGCCGTCGTCGCGCGCGATGAACGCCGCCTGCGCGTCCGGCGCCAAAAACGGGTGGTCCCCCACCGTCACCAGCCGCAGCGACGTGGTGCCCGGCGCCACGGCCCGGAACCGCACCGCGGCCAGGGTGTCGGTGAGCTGCAGCGCCGATCCCGCGGCGCCCCGGCTGCCCGCGATGCGGACGACGCCCCGCTGGTTGTCGACCACAGGCGTCAGCCACTGCAGCGGCACCTGCCGGCCCGTCACGGGATCAGCCAGGACGAAGGCCCGGCCCCGGTCCACGCCCAGGCGCCCGCCCAGCACCTGCAGCACTTCCGGGTCGAAGTGCAGCTCCAGCGCCGCGCCGTAAAAGTCGCGCACGTTCTCCGCGTGGATGTACACGGTGAACAGCTCCCCGGGCGCCAGCTCCGCCCGCCTGGCCCCTTCGTCGCCGACGGTGACCCGCACCGCCGCGTCCAGCAGCGGCACCGCGACGAAGGCCGTGGGCATGCGCCCGATGGCCGCGTTGCTGGAGCTGAGCCGCAGCGTCACGGGCAAGTTGCCCACCACGCCCGTCGGCACCAAATGCCATGTCACGTCCA
>QGSR01000291.1 GCA_003387805.1 Bacillota bacterium
TTCGTCGGCCGCGTGCGCGCCGGCCAGGATCTCCTCGAAACGGTCCATGCCCAGGTGCAGCGCCGCCGGCAGGCCGATGGCCGACCACATGGAAAAGCGGCCGCCGACCCAGTCCCAGAACTCGAACATGTTGTCCTCGTCGATGCCGAAGGCCCGCACGGCGCCGGTGTTGGTGGACACGGCCACGAAATGGCTCGCGACGGCTTTTTCGTCGCCCAGCCGGTCAACGAGCCACTGCCGGGCCGTGGCCGCGTTGAGCATCGTCTCCTGGGTCGTAAACGACTTGGAGGCGATGACGAACAGCGTGGTCTCCGCCGGCACTTGCCGCAGCGTGGTGGTGACGTTGGTCGGGTCCACGTTGGTGACGAAGTGCACCCGCAGGCGCCCGTCGGCGTAGGGCGCCAGCGCCCGGGTCATCATGCGGGGGCCCAGGTGCGAGCCGCCGATGCAGATGCTGACCACGTCCGTGAACGGTTTGCCCGTATAGCCGCGCCGCTGGCCGCTGCGCACTTCGTCCACGAAACGCCGCATTTTCTCCAGCACCGCGTTGACGCCGGGCATGACGTCCTGCCCGTCCACGCAAATGGGGCGGTTTGCGCGGTTGCGCAGCGCGACGTGCAGCACCGCCCGCTTTTCCGTGTTGTTCAGCTTTTCGCCCGCGAACATGGCCTCGATGGCTTCGGGCACGTGCCGCTCCCGGGCCAGGCGGAAGAGCAGCGCCATGGTCTGGTCGGTGATGCGGTTTTTCGAGTAGTCGAAGAGAAGGTCGCCCAGCTGCAGCGAGTAGCGCTCGAAACGCTGCGGATCCTGCGCAAACAGGTCGCGCATGGTGCGGCTTTCCATCTCCTGGCGGTGCACCAGCAGCGCCTGCCATGCAGGCAGTTCGGTGATACGCATCTTCGGTGCGGCTCCTTTCCGTCTCAGATGAGCCGGGCGGCGCCGTCGGAGGGGGTGACGACGTACACCGCCGGCGTCTTCCCGGTACGCCGGGGGTACTGGTCCGCGATGGCTTTCACCAGGTCAGGCACGGCGTCCGCGCGGACGAGGCTGACGGTGCAGCCGCCGAAGCCCGCTCCGGTCATGCGGGCGCCGTAGACGCCCGGGACGCCCTCGGCGATGGCCACCATCTCGTCCAGCTCGGGCGAGCTGACCTCGAAATTGTCTCTCAGGCTGACGTGGGACGCGTGCATGAGCCGCCCGCACGCCGTGAAATTGTCATTCGCCAAGGCGTCGGCCGTCGCCTGCACGCGGGCGTTTTCGTAAATGACGTGGGCGGCCCGCCGGGCGATGACGTCGGCCAGCTCGTGGCGGTGCTGCTCAAACCTATGCGGCGGCACGTCCCGCAGCGCCCGGATGTCCGGCAGTCGGCGCCGCAGCAGCTCCACGGCCGTCTCGCATTCGGCCCGGCGCTGGTTGTAGGCCGAGGAGGCCAGCTGCCGGCCCACGCCGGTGTCGGCCACGACCAGGCGCACGTTCTGGGTCGGGATGGGCACGTAGCGGTACTCCAGCGTGCGGGTGTCCAGCAGCAGGCCGTGGCCTTGTCTGCCCAGCGCAACGGTGAACTGGTCCATGATGCCGCACTGCACGCCCACGAAGTCGTTTTCCGCCCGCTGGCACAGTTTGGCCATCTGCACGGAGTCCAACTCGAGGCGGTACAGCTCCCGCAGCAGCACGGCCGTGCCCACTTCCAGGGCCGCCGAGGAGCTGAGGCCGGCGCCGACAGGGATGTTGCCGGCCAGCGCCATGTCGAAGCCGCCGGGTTCGAAGCCGGCGTCCAGCAGCGCCCAGACCACGCCCCGGACGTAGTCGCTCCAAGGGGCGTCGCGGCCCGCGGGAGCTGCATCGCCGCCCGGCCGCAGCCCGCGCAGGTCGTTCAGGTGAAACGACGCCTCCTGCCCGAAGTTCAACGAGTACACCCGCACCCGCCCGTCGGTGCGGCGGCGGCCCGTCAGCAAAATTTCCCGGTCGATGGCCAGAGGCAGCACGAAGCCGTCGTTGTAGTCGGTATGCTCGCCGATCAGGTTGACCCGGCCCGGCGAGCGGACGACGACGGGCGCGGCGTCGGTGCCGTGCACCCGGGCGTCGTACGGAAACCGGCGCCGAAATTCGTCCTGCAGCGTGCGCACCCGGTCGGCCAGGGTTTCTGCGCTCTGCGCCGCGTTCAGTGCTCCCGCGGCCTGCGGTCCGGCGGTTCCGGAAGCCGACACGCCGGGGCCGTTTTCCATTGGCGTGCTCACGTCGTTGCCGCCCCCTTCGACAGTGTCCTCGGGCGACGGGCCCGAAACGGCTGGGTTACCAGTTGACTAGCCCGCCTCGTCGAACCTGACGGGGATGGCCTGCAGCTTCTCGGCCATGGACTCGGCCGTGGCGTCTACGATGAACGTCCCGGCGCCCGTCTCACTGCCGGCCAGGTATTTCAGCTTCGTGGCCGTGCGGTGGAGCGGGTAGAACTCGATATGAAAATGAAAGTGGCCGTGGTCGCCGCCGTCCGTGGGCCGGGCGTGCTGCACCATCATGTAAGGCAGCGGGAAACCCCATAGCGCATCGTATTTCATCAGCACCGTTTTCAGCGTGCGGGCCAGCGAGCGGCGCTCGTCCCGATCAAGGTCCGTCAGGGCGGTGCGGTGCGCTTTGGGGAAAATGTGCACCTCAAAAGGAAAGCGGGCGAAAAAGGGCACGAAGGCGACGAAATGTTGATCGTCGTGCACGATGCGCCGGGCGGCGGACCGCTCCTCGGCCACCACGTCGCAGCCCAGGCAGCGGCCGTGCCGCTCGAAATGGTCCCGGCTCGCGGCCAGCTCCCGCGCGGGGAGGGGCGGGATGAACGGGTACGCGTATATCTGCCCGTGGGGGTGGTGCAGCGTGACGCCCACCGCGTCGCCGCGGTTTTCGAAAACGAGAACATAGTCCACCTCGGGCCGCCCGCCCAGCTCGACGAAGCGGTCCGCCCACACGTCGATGAGGTTGTGCAGGTGCGTCACACTTTCCTCCG
>QGSR01000292.1 GCA_003387805.1 Bacillota bacterium
CACCGGCCAGTTCGGGCGAACCCGGCGCCCGGCCGGACCGCAGGCGGCGGGCGTCCAAGGCGCGCCCGAGGCAGCGGCCAGCGGCCGCGGCGCAGCGCGGACTGTGAACGCCGGCGAGGAGCCAGCAGCGGGCGCCGGCAGGCAGTCGGCGACGGGCGCCGGCAGGCAGTCGGCGACGGGCGCCGGCAGGCAGTCGGCAGCGGGCGCCGGCAGGCAGTCGGCGGCCGACGCCGCCCCCGAGCCGTCGGTGGAAGCCTTGACCCTGCAGTTCGCCTACATCGGCCTGTCCATCGCCATCGGCTGGGTCATCCAGCAGACCCTCATTTACATCGAGTCCATGACGACGGTTCCGCTGGGCGCGCCGGCGCTGATGCCGTACATTCCGCTCTTCCCTCTGTCCATGATCGGCAGCATTTTCGTGCAGCTGGGCGTCAACCGCCTCGGGCTCAGCCACATGCTCCACCGGCCGCTCATCGAGCGCATCTCCGGCACGGCGCTGGACGTCACCATCGTCGCGGCCCTGGCTACGCTCTCGCTGTCCGTCATCGGCGACAACTGGGCGCCTTTCGTGCTCCTGGCCCTGGCGGGCACGCTGTGGAACACGTTCTGCTTTTTCGTGCTGGCGCCCCGCATGTTCCCCGAGTACTGGTTCGAGCGGGGCATCGCCGACTACGGCCAAGGCATGGGCGTCACCGTCACGGGCCTGCTGCTGCTGCGCCTGGCCGACCCCCACAACCGCTCCGGCACCCTGGAAACCTTCGGCTACAAGCAGCTGCTCTTCGAACCCATCGTCGGCGGCGGCATCTGGACCGCGGCGGCCATGCCCCTTATGCACCAGTTCGGCCCCGTCCCCGTGCTGGTCTTCACCGGCGCCGTCACCGTTTTTTGGCTCGTCCTGGGCCTCCACAACGGCAAGGCCCCAGTCCCCGCGGCCCAGTGACGCCTTGGGTGGCCCCTTGTTTCGCGCACGTAGGTCTTTCGGTCAATTGGACCTGCCGCCGTGGGTCCCATTGACCCCCTGGTTTCGCGGCGAATTCGCGTCTCGGCCGGGCGGCATCCCGCCCTCGACGTCGTTGAAAACATCGATGTCCCCTGGGTTTCCGGCACGTCTCACGGCGAGCGGCGTGTGACGGCACGAATCCGGTCAACTTGACCGCGTGCGCTGGGTCAGGTTGACCGAAAGTCCTACGGCAACGAAAACAACACCCCATCATACTCCCGCGGGCGCTGCCGCAAAATCATCAATTTTGGACGTTGCGGGCAGCCGCCGCACGCGGCATGCTGGTGCCACACCGAGAACGCGAAAGGAGGCCGGCGTGGTGCTGACGGTGCCGGTAAGCGTGTTGAAAGCCAAGCTGCACCGATACGTCCGGGAAGCGAGAAGCGGGGAGACGTTCATTGTCACGGAGTGGGGCAAGCCGGTGGCGGTGCTGGGGCCGCTGTACCGCCCGCTGCGCGATGCGGCGGCCATCGACCACCTGACCGCCCTCGGCCACGCCGTGCCGCCCGCCGCGCCGTTGACGGACACGTTGATGGACGCGGGCCAGCCGACGGACCTGACGGGGGCCATCCGGAAAGCGTTCGTGGCGCACCGCTCCTTCGAGCGGGTGGATCCACGAGACATCCGCATACGGCTGCAGCGCACGTCGTTTGACCTGCCGAAGCCGGCCGCGGACGAACAGGATGATTGGCTGTGAGCTTTTGGGACGCCTCGGCCGTCATTCCCCTCTGCATAAGGGAGCCCGGCCTGTCGGACGAGATGTGGGGCCTCATGCGGGAGCAGTCCCTCGTCGTCGCGTGGTGGGGCACGCCGGTGGAGCTGGCCTCCGTGCTCATGCAGCAAGTGCGGCTGGGCACCATCACGCTGGAGGCGGCGCAGCGGGCCATGGACGTCGTGGAAAAACTGCGCGACGCGTGGGCCGAGATCGTCGCGTCCCGCGGGTGCTACTTTCGGGCGCTGCACGTCACGCGGCACCACGAGCTGCCGGTGGCCAGCGTCATGCAGCTGGCCGCGGCGCTGACGTGGGTGAAGCCGCGGCCGCCGGACAAATACGCCTTCGTCAGCCTCGACCCGAAATTGCGGGAAGCCGCGGCGCTGGAGGGCTTTCGGATTTTGCCGGAGAAGCTGCCCCCGGTCCGGCGCTACGTGCCGGGCTCCGCGGGCCCGCTCCGGACCATCACGTGAGCCGAATCGTCGCGCGAGCCGGACCACCACGTGAGCCGGACCATCACGTCAGCCCGGGAAGCCGCTGCTCGGACGTGGGCTGGCGGGTCATAAGGCGCTCCAGGCCTTCGGCCGGCGACAGGCCCTCGAACAGAATGCGGTAGACGACTTCGGTGATGGGCATGTCGATGCCCAGCTCCCGGGCCAGGGCGTACGCGGCTTTCGTCGTGGGCACGCCTTCCACCGTCGTGTTGGGATCCACGGCCTCGCCCCGGGCGATGGCCAGCCCGGCCTGGCGGTTGCGGCTCAGGTCGCCGGTGCAGGTCAGCATCAGATCGCCGATGCCCGACACGCCCGCAAACGTCATGGGGTCAGCCCCCATGGCCGCCCCCAGCCGGGTTATCTCCGCCACGCCCCGGGTGATGAGGGTGGCGCGGGCGTTGTGGCCCATGCCGAGGCCGTCGGAAATGCCGGCGCCGATGGCGATGACGTTTTTCAGCGCGCCGCCCAGCTGCACGCCGATGATGTCCGTGCTGGTCCAGACGCGGAAGCGGTCGGTCATGAGCGCGGACTGCACGAAGCGGGCCGTGTCCGCGTCGGCCGACGCCGCCACCGTGCCGGCGGGCAGCTCCCGGGCCACTTCGACCGCGAAGTTGGGCCCCGACACCACGGCCAGGCGGCCGGTGACGTCGCCGCCCCGGGCCGCCGCCATCTCCCGCGCGACAACGCCGCTGACCAGCCGCGGCTCGCCGGGGAACAGCGCTTTGACGGCCGCCACGAAGACGGCTTTTGCGGGCAGCAGCGGGCCCAGCTGCCGGCAGACG
>QGSR01000293.1 GCA_003387805.1 Bacillota bacterium
CTGGGCCAGCGCGAAGCCGTCGGTAGACCCACGCACGGCGTGCAGACGCCGGCGGGCCGCGTCCGTGGCGGGATCGGCGATCAGGAAACAGTAGGCTTGCCGCCCGTCCCGTCCGACGCGCCCCCGCAGCTGGTGCAGCTGGGCCAGGCCGAAGCGGTCCGCGCCCTCGATGACCATCACCGACGCCTGCGGCACGTCGACGCCGACTTCCACGATGGTGGTGGAAAAAAGCACCTGCACGTCGCCGTCGCGAAAGCGCCGCATGACCGCCGCCTGATCCTCGGCCGCCTGCCGCCCGTGCAGCACGCCGATGCGGACGCCTTGCAGCACCCCGCCGGCCAGTTTTTCCGCGGCCGCGAGCACTTCCGTGTCGGCGGCTTCGCCGCGGCCCGCCTCCTCCCCGTCGCCGCCGATGGCGGGGAACACGACGAAGGCCCGCTCGCCTGCTTCTACGCGGCGGCGGACGAAGGCGTACACTTCCTCCCGGCGATGGGGCCGCACCCAGCGGGTGTCCACCGGCCGGCGCCCCGGCGGCGCCTCGTCCAGAACGGACACGTCCAAGTCTCCGTACAGGCAGAGCGCGAGGGTCCTTGGAATCGGCGTCGCGCTGACGACCAGAAGATGCGGTGCTGGACGCCCCGCGGCCAGCGCGTTGCGCTGGCGCACACCGAAGCGGTGCTGTTCGTCCACCACCAGCATGAGCAGGCGCCGAAAGCGCACGGCCGGCCCCAGGAGCGCGTGGGTGCCCACCACGATCACGGGACGGCCGGCCCGCACGTCCCGCAGCGCCCGCTCGCGCCAGGCGGCGGGCGTCGAGCCGGTCAGCAAGTGCACGGGCACGCCCAGCGCCTCAAACCAGCCCGAAAGGGTGCCGGCGTGCTGCTCCGCCAAAATTTCGCTGGGCGCCAGCAGCGCGGCCTGGCCGCCGGCCTCCACGGCCCGGAGCAGGGCGTACGCGGCCACCAGCGTCTTGCCGCTGCCCACGTCCCCTTGCAACAGCCGCTGCATGGGCGTGTCCCGGGCGGTGTCGCCGTCGATGTCGCGCATGGCCCGCCGCTGGGCGCCCGTGGGCTCGAAGGGCAGGCGCCGCAGCCACGCGCCGGCCAGAGGCCCCGGGGGCGGCAGCGGCACCCCCCGCCGCCCCGCCCGCGCGCGCCCTTGGAGCCCGACGGCCAGGCGCAGCAAGAACAGTTCCTCAAAAGCCAGCCGGCGCCGGGCCTCGGCCAGCGCCGTTCCGTCGCCGGGAAAGTGGAGCTGCCGGAAGGCGAGGCCCCGGGGCGGCAGCCGGTGCGCCCGCACCACGTCCTCGGGCAAAAACTCCCGGGCCTCGTCCGCAAACGCGTCCAGGGCCGCTTGCACCATGCGGCGCATCATCCGCTGCGTCAGCCCGGCGGTCAAGGGGTACTCGGGCACCAGCCGGCCCGTGTGCAGCCCGCCCCGCTCCAGCGGCTCCACCTCGGCCCGCGGCATGCGCCAGACGCCGTCGGGACCCCGCTCGGGGACGCCGCTGGCCAGGACGAAATCGCCCGGCGACGCTGGCAGGGGCACGTACGCAGGGCGCCGGCCGCCTTTGCCCCGGGCGAACGCGACCAGCTCCAGCCGGCCCCCCGCGTCGTCCTCCACCACGGCACGCGCCAGCCACAGGCCGGCGGTGCGGGTGGGCCGCCGCTCCGCTTCCACCACTCGTCCGGCCACGGTGGCGCGCAGGCCGGGCACCAGTTCTTGCACGGAAACAACGCGCCGCGCGTCCAGATGACGCCGCGGCGCGAAGCACAGCAGATCTTCAACGGTATAAATCGCGAGTTTTTCCAGCAGCCGGGCCCGGGCCGGACCGATGCCGGGGACGGCCGTCACCGGCTGGTCCAACGCATCGCGCGGCATGCAGCCCTCCCCCGCGCTACACGGAGTAGAAGACGACGCCCAAAGTGCCGGGGCCCGCGTGGGTGCCGATGGTGGCGCCCAGCTGGCCCACCACCAGCTCCTCCACGTCCAGGCGGGACCGCAGTTCGGACGCCAGGGATTCGGCCTCCTCCAGGGCGTCCGCGTGCATGACGGCCACCTTCACGCGCTGGCCCTGCGCGCCCTGGGTCACCAGCTCCAGCAGCCGGGCCCGGGCTTTGGCGCGGCCCCGCGCCCGCTCCAGGGGCGCGACGACGCCGTCGTCGATGGTGAGCAGGGGCTTGATGTTGAGCAGTCCCCCGACGAAAGCCTGCGCCCGGCCGATGCGGCCGTTGCGCTGCAAATACTCCAGCGTGTCCACCAAAAACAGCACCTTCTGGCGGGCCACGATGGCTTCCAGGTGCTGTACGATGTCTTCCGCCGACGCGCCGGCCTTGGCCATGCGGGCGGCCTCCACCGCCAGCATCCCGATGCCCAGGGACGCCGAGCGGCTGTCCACCACGTGCACCGGCACGTCGATGCCGTCCATGGCGGCCGCGATGGACGCGGACTGCATGGTGCCGCTGAGCTCGCTGGAGAGATGGACCGACACGATGGCGTCCGCGTCGGCCTGCAGGCGGCGGTAGACGGCCTCGAAGTCCGTGGGCGACGGCTGGGTGGTGCGGGGCTGCCCGCCCGCGTGCAGCCGCCGGTAAAACTCGCTCAGTTCCAGGTCGACGCCGTCTTTGAACTCCTCGTCCCCGAAATGAACGGTCAGCGGCACGACCGCAATGTCCAGCTCCTCCGCCAGCGGCTTCGGAATGTCGGCGCCGCTGTCGGTGACGATCTTCACGCCCGCCATGGCAATCGCTCCTTCACTCGGTCATTCCACGGACAAGATGTAACAGTAAACCGGCTGGCCGCCGTCGTACACTTCCACCTCGGCGCCGGGCCAGCGCTCCTGCACCCGCTGGGCGAAGCGCCGCGCGTCGGCCTCGTCCACGTCGGCGCCGAAGTACACGGAAATCAGCGGGGCTTCGTCGTCGCCCAGCATGCGCGCCACCGCCTCCAAGGCGGCCTCTTCGGGCCGGTCGGCCA